>JAYWAQ010000483.1:0-4272 GCA_043782305.1 Burkholderiales bacterium | reverse complement strand
AGCGCGCGCAGCAGGAGCTGCTGCACGATGCTCATGCGCGCATGCGGCGGCATCTCGAACGCGCGCAGTTCAAGCAAGCCGAGGCGACCGGTCGCGCTGTCCGGCGAGTAGAGTTTATCGATGCAGAATTCGCTGCGATGGGTGTTGCCGGTGACGTCGACGAGGATGTTGCGCAATGTGCGATCAACGAGCCACGGTGGCATGGCCTCGCCATGAATTTTGCGATTCTTCTCGATTTGTTCGAGCGCAATTTCGAGTTCGTAGAGCTGATCGTTGCGCGCTTCGTCGATGCGCGGCGCTTGACTGGTCGGCCCAATGAACAGGCCACTGAACAGGTACGAAAGGCTCGGGTGGTTGTGCCAATACGCGACCAGACTCGCAAGCAACTCCGGTTTGCGCAGGAAGGGTGAATCCGCGGGCGTTGCGCCGCCCATGACGAAATGGTTGCCGCCGCCGGTTCCAGTGTGCTTGCCGTCGAGTGCAAACTTTTCTGCGCAGAGGTGTTCCTCAAACGCCGCCTGATACAAAAACTCTGTGTGCTCAACGAGCTCGTTCCAGTTGTGCGCCGGATGAATATTTACTTCGATCACACCGGGATCTGGTGTGACCTGCAAGAGCTTCAAGCGCGGGTCGCGTGGCGGTGGATAACCTTCCAGCACGAGCTTAACTTCGCATTCTTCAGCGGTTGCCTCAATCGCAGCGAGAAGATCGAGATAGTCTTCGAGCATTTTGGCGGGGGGCATGAAGACATACAAGATGCCACCGCGCGCTTCCACGCAAAGCGCAGTGCGCGAGAGCCAGTACGCAGACTCGAAGCGGGCGGGCATGAGCGTGGACGTGGCTGGTTCGTACGGCTTGGCTGTTGACGTGAGTTTTGTCGCGTCGCCTTCGACCGCAACGCCAGAAGCCCCAGCGGCTGCAACGGTTTGTGTCGCTTTCGCGGCCTCTAAACCGATGTCGCGTGCCGACGCGCCCGGTGACAACGGCGTGGCGTTGCCCTTCACGGACGACGAACCCGCGATGCCAGCCACGCGCGACTGCATCGCAATTGGCGTCACGTCGGACGCTCCGCGCGTTACGCCGTAGCGCTCCACAAATGTCCGTGGCTCGGGCAATTCGTCGCGCGGATCGAACGTATCTCGATCCAATACTTGCGGCTTTTCGGACGACTTTGCCCACGGCAGAGATTCGAGCGGCAGGCGATAGCCCATCGCCGAATCGCCGGGAATCAGGAACATGCGGTTGTCGCGGAAGAACCAGGGGTTGGTCGTCCAGCGTGGGCCCTCGAGTGTCATGCCCATGACAGCATCCGGTGATTCGCTGACCGGAACCAGCGGCAAAACGTAGCCCACCGGCGCGGTCAGTCCCTGCTCGAACACTTTGCGCAAACGAGCCGCTTCCAGCTCGTCACCGAGGCGCGCATCGAACGGGTCAACGTTGACCGGCAAACGACGCTCACGCCACCAGTAATAAAACGAATCTTCGTAGCCCGGCGTGATCGTGGCCTCGCCGATGCCGAGCTTGTCGGTCAGCGTTTTGGTGAAACGTAGCGCATCCGCGCTGGTGTACTTGGATGGCTTGCGCTCATCAGCAAACAACTCCGGGTTTTGCCAGATGCTCTTGCCGTCTTTGCGCCAGAAAATCGACAGCGCCCAGCGCGGCAATTGCTCGCCGGGATACCACTTGCCTTGACCGAAATGCAGGAAACCGCCTTCGCCGTATTGCGCCCGGAGCTTCTGCACGAGCGCGTTGGCGTAGCCGCGCTTGGTCGGCCCAAGCGCAGCGATATTCCACTCAGGCGCGTCACGGTCCTTATCGGCAACGAACGTAGGTTCGCCGCCCATCGTCAGTCGCACATCGCCTGCGATCAAATCGCGATCCACTTTTTCGCCGAGATCAAGCACGGTCTCCCATGCCGCCTCGGTGTACGGCTTAGTCACGCGCGGCGATTCAAAGATGCGCATCACCGACATTTGATGATCGAACTCGACCTCGCTCTTGTCCACCGCACCTTCAATCGGGGCGGCCGAGGAGGGCTGCGGCGTGCACGCGAGCGGAATGTGACCTTCACCCGCAAAAAGCCCGGACGTTGGATCAAGCCCAACCCAGCCCGCGCCGGGCAAATACACCTCGCACCACGCATGCAAATCGGTGAAGTCAGCTGCGGGGCCACTCGGGCCATCGATGGATTTCACGTCGGGCGTTAACTGAATCAGGTAGCCCGAAACGAATCGCGCGGCCAACCCCAAATGCCGCATCAACTGCACCAGCAACCATCCGGAATCGCGGCACGAGCCAGACTTGAGCGTCAGCGTTTGCTCCGGCGTCTGCACGCCCGGTTCCATCCGGATCAGGTAGCGAATGTCCTTGTAGAGCATCGCGTTCAGGTCGACTAAAAAGTCAATCGTGCGCCGCTTGCTGACGTCCACTTTTTTAAGATACTCCGTCACCATCGGCGTCATCGGCACCGTGCCGAGATACGGCGCGAGTTCAAGCTTCAACTCGTTCGAGTAGGTGAACGGAGCCTTTTCCGCGGATGGCTCAAGGAAGAAATCGAACGGATTTAATACCGACATTTCGGCCACGACGTCAACCGTGACCTTGAACTCCCGCGTGCGCTCGGCAAACACCAGTCGCGCCATGTAGTTCGCGTACGGATCCTGCTGCCAGTTACAAAAATGATCCGCAGGCTCAATCTTCTGGCTGTACGAGATGATCCGCGTGCGGCAATGCGGCGCAGGGCGCAGACGAACGATCTGCGGCCCCAAATTGATGGGGCGGTCGTAGCGGTAATGGGTGACGTGGTTAAGCGCGACGTGGATGGTCATAGTGCAGACGAGTGAATAGTTGGGACATTTTTATGATCGGTAAGAGCAAACGCTGTGCCCATCGCGTCATTGTCCCTACTTTAGGTGTCGTGTTGGGTAAATTGACGCGCGCTTTGCATTTTGCACCGGCAGAATTCGCTCATTTCAACCAACAGCTTTCGATCAAAAAAAAAATTAAGCGCCTACGAATTTGGGCTGGCGCGTGATTCGCATCGATTTATTCGAAAGTCGACTTAGTCAATAAATCTATTCCAGGCCCAACAAAATAGGCGTTCCACGATAAAGCTATTGAGAATTGCCGGACGATTAGTGTTCGTACGGCGCATGGCTGCGGCGCATCGATTAAGTTTCCTGAATCCCGAAAGACGTGGATCACGGTTGTTCAACCGTATCTTGCCGACAGCGGCGAATGTGAGGTCACCCTCAATTCGGCCCAACTTTCTGGGCGAAAGGGTTCGGCATGGCCGTGGACAAGTGCGGCGTTAGCTGGATGGTGAACTGCGAACAAACGTCATGGCGCGGCATGCAGCCGCGCTTGACAAAAGCGCTACTTCCCCGACGAATAATTGACCGGAATCCAGCGGTAGCCTTTGCCAACGCCTTTGGCAACATAACCAAGGCCTGGGAACGAGATGTGCGCCGAGCCGACGAGGTAGCCTTTGCGGGCGACTTCTGCGTACGCCTTGGCGCGTTCTCCTGCTGCGTGTTTGGTGTCGCTGTCGAACTTGATCGTGACTTCCGGATTGTCAAACTGCACAGCGGCGACGTGCATCAAATCGCCCCAGAACACAAGCGTTTCGCCCTTGCTCTCGACGTAGTAGGTGCTGTGTCCGGCAGTGTGCCCATGGCTCGCCACCGAGCGCACGCCGGGAACGAGTTGCGTACTGCCGGTGAAGGTTTTGAGTTTGCCCGCCTCGACATAAGGTTTCAATGAGACCATCGCACCCTGAAAAAATCCCTGCGAATCTTTCGGCGCGGCATTCATATTGGCTTCGCTCAGCCAGAAATCAGCGTCCGCTTTGTCGAGTCGCACGACCGCATTCGGGAACGCCATCGCGCCGCCGGCCATGAGCCCGCCCACGTGATCCGGATGCATGTGAGTGATGTAAATCTCATCGACCTGTTCGGGTGAATATCCGGACGCTTTAAGGTTTGTCACGAGGTTGCCGAGCGTGGGTCCGAACAGGCCCGCCGCACCGGTATCAATGAGCACCAGCTTGGCACCGGTGTTGACGAGATAACCGTTGACCGACGTCTCCACCGGGTATGCGATGTGCGCGCGCTTCAGCGCGGCGTCAACCTTCGCAGGCGTGGTCTTGAGCAACAAGTCCTTGACCGGCAATTTCACCGTGCCGTCGGAGAGCGCCGTGACTTCAAAATCGCCAAGCATCATGCGATAAAAGCCCGGCGCTTGCGCTTTCGCCATTGGCGCTTCGGCGAGGGC
>JAYWAQ010000482.1:0-11781 GCA_043782305.1 Burkholderiales bacterium | reverse complement strand
AGACATCGATTACAGCAGTACCGTCGTGCTTGATTTGAACGGCATCGTACCAAGCCTCGCAGGTCCGAAACGCCCGCAGGATCGCATTGCGCTGCCGGACATGAAGACGAGTTTCGAGACGCTGTTTTCCGCACCGGGTGCCGAGAACGGTTTCAACAAACACGCGACCGAACTGGGCAAGCGTTACGCCGCCAATCGTCCGGTGGTGCTCACCAAGCCCGCGATGCCACCAAAAGTCATCGCACGCAACGTGGTCGAAATGGTGGATCGTCCAACGCTGGGTGATGCCGACTCGCTGGTTCCGGGCAGTACCGAAGCCGTATCCGCCGACACCGACATCGGCCACGGCGACGTGCTGATCGCCGCGATCACCAGTTGCACCAACACGTCGAACCCCGGTGTGATGCTGGCTGCAGGTCTTATCGCGCGCAACGCTGTTGCGAAGGGATTGACCGTGAATCCTCGCGTGAAGACAAGCTTCGGCCCCGGCTCTCGTGTGGTCAGCGCTTATCTGACCGAGACGGGATTGCAGCAGTGGCTTGACAAGCTGGGCTTCAACGTGGCTGCCTACGGCTGCACCACCTGCATCGGCAACGCGGGCGACCTCGCACCAGAGTTCAACGAAGCCATCATCAACAACGACCTCATCTGCGCGGCTGTCCTGTCGGGCAACCGCAATTTCGAGGCGCGCATTCACCCGAACTTGCGCGCAAACTTTCTGGCGAGTCCGCCACTGGTCGTCGCGTTTGCGCTGGCGGGACGCGTCAATATCAATCTTGAAACCGAACCGTTGGGCACGGGCAGCGACGGCCAGCCTGTCTTCCTGCGCGACATCTGGCCGAAGAGCGATGAAGTGCAGACGCTCATGCACTATGCGATGAATCCCACCGTTTTCCGCAACCTGTACGGCGACTTCACGCGCGATCATGATTTGTGGAACGCGATCCCCGCGCCGACCGGGCAGGTCTACACCTGGCCACAATCCACCTACATCGCCAAGCCGCCATTCTTCGACAGTTTCGACATGCATCCCGGCAGCGTTGGCGACATCATTGATGCACGTGCTTTGCTGATGCTTGGCGACTCGGTCACCACCGATCACATCAGCCCAGCTGGCTCGTTCAACGATGGCGTTCCCGCCGGCACTTACCTCATCGAACACGGCGTGAAGCGCGCCGACTTCAACAGCTACGGCAGCCGTCGCGGGAATCACGACGTGATGATTCGCGGCACCTTCGCCAACGTGCGCGTGAAGAACCTAATGCTGCCACTGCGGGAGGATGGCAGTCGCGTCGAAGGCGGCTACACGCTGCTCGACGGCACCTGCATGCCCGTCTATGACGCAGCGATGGAATACATCCGGCGCGGCACGCCGACCGTGATTTTTGCAGGCGATGAATACGGCACGGGCTCAAGCCGCGATTGGGCGGCAAAAGGCACGATGCTGCTGGGCGTCAAGGCCGTGATCGCGCGCAGCTTCGAACGCATTCATCGCTCAAATCTGGTCGGCATGGGCGTGCTGCCGCTGCAATTCAAGGACGGTGACAGCCATCAGTTACTCGGCTTGCGCGGCGATGAAACGTTCTCCATTTATGGCATCAACGCAGCCCTGAAACCACAACAAGACATGCGGCTGCACATTCAACGTGCCGACGGAACAACACGCGACGTCACAGTGCTATGCCGCATCGACACGCCGATTGAAGTTGATTACTACAAACACGGCGGCATTCTGCCGTTTGTATTGCGGGAGTTGATGGCCGGGGCGTAGCAGGGCGCAACGTCGCCGCACATCACACTCTCAGTGATGTGCTGAGGCTGTCCGAGAGCAGCAGAGGATTGGGACGCTGATCGCTTTGCCAAAGTGCCCGGTGAAGCCGAGCGCATTCCACTGCCGGTTTCGTTGCGGGCGGCTCTGGACTGAACCGGGAAATTTTTGCTGGGCGTTCCGTACATCTGGGTCGGTACCGCTATATAGCTTCGCGTGGAATCGCTTTCTAAATGCGGTCAGGACGTTGATTTTTATGATAGTCGACTTCATTTAAAACGGCGATCTACCCCAAGCGTAATGGCCACCACCGCGCAAAGTTGTACGCGACCTAACCGACTTTTCGATCGTGTGCGGGCGCAGCAAGCAATCTAAATGCCAGCGGCGCCGAAAACACGCTGCGGGGTGGGTGTCGGGAAGAGCCGTTCGGCCCAAAGCCGCGCGGTTACGCCAAGAGACTTCTAACTTGCCCCAGGCACCCATGAATGCCGCCGCAGCCAATCGATCTAACGCGGTCAATCGCATCAAAACCAGGTTCTTCAATCGACTTGGCTCGGTTTTCTGAACGTTCGCTAACGCACAGACGTAGCGGCTACTTCCGCTTAAAAAGCAGTCTCTATGTGACTAACGCGTGTTGGTTGCCAAACAAAAAACAATCAATATTTTGAAAGCTTCAATGAAATCGAAACACACAATGCGCCTCGTTGCGGCAGCGATCCTTGGCATCGTCACCGTCCCCGCGGTCCTGGCCCAGCAAAGCAGTAGTTACTACTACGTCGGCGGCGGCATCGGTCAAGCGAGAGCTGAAATCAATGATGAGCGAATTACCCGCCCGCTGTTTGGCACCGGCTTAACCGCGACCAATATCAACCGCGATAACCATGACACAGCCTACAAGCTGTTTGGTGGCTATCAATTCAATCAAAATTTCGCGCTCGAAGGCGGTTATTTCAACCTCGGCAAATTCGGTTTCTCGTCAAAAACGGGGACGACAGGCACCTTTAACGGACAGGCCAAGATTCAGGGCTTTAATCTGGATCTGGTCGGTACCCTTCCTGTGACCGAGCGCTTCTCAGTGTTCGCCCGTGCTGGTGCGCAGGCCGCGAAAACCGGAGACACTTATAGCGGTAGCACGACCATCAGCGGTTTCCATCCGAGCCCAAGCAAACGTGAAGTCAACTACAAGGCTGGTGTTGGTCTACAGTACGAAGTTAATCCGTCCTTTCTCGTGCGTGCAGAGGCCGAGCGCTATCGCATTAGCGACACTGTCGGCAAGAAAGGCAACGCCGATATGGTCTCGTTGAGCCTCGTGTTTCCGTTCGGACGCAGCTATGCAGCGGCTCCACGGGTGATGGCAGAGCCCGCATACGTACCACCAGCCCCTGCTCCTGTGCCAGCGCCTATGCCAGCGCCCGTAGTTGTGGCACCGCCGCCGCTGCCAGCACCAGCTCCTGCGCCGATTCCCGCCCCAGTTGAACGCCGTCGTGTCAGTTTCTCTGCCGAATCACTTTTTGCGTTCGACAAGTCCGTGATCAAGCCCGAAGGAAAGGCCGCACTCGATCGCTTCGTCAACGACCTTCGTGGCACACAGTTCGACCGTGTCGGTGTCGAGGGTCATGCCGACCGTCTGGGCAGCAACGCCTACAACCAGCGGCTTTCCACCCAGCGCGCCGAATCGGTCAAGGCGTACCTGATCAGCCCCGGCGGACTGGACGCAAACAAAATTGCGGCTGTTGGTAAAGGCGAAACGATGCCCGTGACCAAACCGGGCGACTGTCGCGGCAACAAGCGCACAAAAGCGCTGGTAGCCTGCCTGCAACCTGACCGTAGAGTCGACGTGGTCGTCACAGCGACGAAGTAGAACGACTGCGCAGGCCTGGTCTGCGCACACGTCCGTCATGTCGTGGCTTGTTTCATCTTGCCACGAGATTGTGCGGTCGGACGGTGATGCGATGAGGCGACTTGAAGAGTATCTGGGCGGCTCGCAACTTGAAATTTTCGCCGCCGATGAACGAGAACCCCTGCCGTCGGACACTGTGTGATCGTAACCATTGAGCAGCACCGGTGGCGTGCGAATGTTGGCGAGTTGCGCGGGAATTTGCACGTCGCTTACCAGCGCGGCCATCCGCTCAGTGTGTCGACGATGCGATGTAGCTTGTCGGCGTCGAAGCAGTCTTCGGGCCTGATGATGCCGGTGCAATCCGGTCGCAGGGCGAACGCATAATCCACCGAGTCGTTGCCGCGACCGCTGATGAGTACCAGGCTGAAACGGAAGGTTTGCGCGGTGAGTTCGTTGCGCCAAATCGCGGCGAATTTGCCGGTTCGATATTCGGACTTTCGTTCTCCTGCTCTCTTGCGCTCTGGTGCAATTCGGCAGCGACGCCAACCGATAAAATGCGGCCGCGTCATGAGAACGAACTGTAGACCTCGCTTTCGACTTTGACAATGGTCGCGACCTACCTGTTCGGGTAGGAGTGATGGGTTCCTGGCCATGCGATTGGCCAACAACTCCACGCGAAGACGCCCATTCAACATGGGCAAACCGGCGGATTTTTCATAAAACCGGTTTCTTACGTAAGCTGCGTTTAAGTACGAACTGTCGGCGAGCGCAGTTTGGCGAAGTTTATTTCGTACGGCGTGAGGCTGTTCAAGATTTTTCGGGGACGGCGGTCGGGCGATGGGCCAGCAAAGCGGCTGTAGACCCCCATACGGCGGTCTACAGCCTCAAGCTGAATCGATTGCGGTGTTTTTCAGTGTGTGCTGCTGAGCCCTAAAAGACGCCCGCCGTCTTGAGTAGTTCGGACATGCGAAATTTTTTGATGATCGGTGCCCACGAGGGTGGTGCGTGGACCACGGAATCGGGGTCGCTGTCGAGTAGACCGTAGAACACCTCGGCGTTAATGCGTCCACCCACGGGGCCGAGTTGCGTGCCAATGGCCTGCATCGCGGCGTCGCTGAGCGGGCCACCACCGTTGTTGGTTTCGGCGTCGCGCACGGCTTGTTCCGCCTCGCACAGAATGTAGAACCACAACGGGGTTTGCGTGGTCAGACGTGGGTCAATGTCGGCGATTCGGTTGCGCGCGGTTTGCCCATCGACGCTGGGTCGTGTGGTCATTTGCGACACGGCGAGCGGGGGCACGCCGATGGCAGAAGCCACCTCCTGTCCGGTGGCCAAACGAAACAGATTGCCGCGCAGCAAATTTCGCTCGCCGAGCGATTTGTGTGGATCGCCACCTGACACGATTTGCGGCGGTAAATGCGCCAGCGGGTTGGCGATCGTGGTGTCGAGTTTGTAGCTGAATTGCAGTCGAGTGGGATCTTCGGTGACGTTGCGTGCAAGTTCGCCTGGAGGAGGTGTAGCGCTGCCACTCGCCTCGTTCGCCGCGTCGTAGAAAAATGATCGCCAGACGATGTTGTGATCGAGCGGTAGAGGGCCGAAACCGACCAAACTTTCAGGCGTTCCGACGGCATCAAAAATCTGCGCTTTGAAATTGGCATTCAGCCGATAACCGTCACGCACCATCGAGTGCCCCATTCGGTAAGCGGCGCCCGAAAACTCCAGTGGAATCGTGCTGCGTTTGCTCTCGGTAAAAAGCTTGTAGCCCAAGTTGCCGCGAAGCTTGCGATCGGCCAAAAATTTGTCGAGCACGTCGCCATGAATCAAACGTGGCAAAAAGTCGTCGGTGAGAACACGTTGATACGTCCAGCGCACTTCGCGGCGAGCCGCAGCGAACAGCGCGTCGCCTTTAAGGCCGGTGGTTTTGAGCTGCGCCACCACTGCATTGTGAAACTTGATGAGAGCGAGTTGCAGTTGGCAGACGATGGAATTCTCATCGTTACGCGGGTCACCAATAATGGCGCGACCGTTGCTCGCTCGCGGCAGGTCGCGGCCGGCATCGATGAGCGATACGCCGTCGGCGGCGTACATGTAGGGTCGGTCCGAGGGACCGCTGCCGTACAGGCAGTCGAGGTCTAGCCGTGGTGAGCGCTCGTTCGAGGGCCGCGAGTCGCCACCGGACGAAAGCGAGGACTGCGTGTCGAAGGTGAGGTCATGGTCGACCAGCTGGCTCAGGTAGGTAAATCCGGCCGGCATGAACGGGTTTTCTTCAGTGTCCGGCGCGTCGTCAGGAGGCCCGCCCTCCTTCGCGGCTTCCATCATTGTTGCCAGCGCTTTAAGCGTCGCGTCATCGTAGCTGGTGTGCGAGGGGGGTAGCAGTCGTCCTGGAGACCCAGATTCGAGGCCGCTGGCGTCGCCGCCGTGCAGGCCAGTGGGCAGTAGTTTCACGGTGAGGCTCCTTTTCAGTGTCATTGGATGTGCGCAGGGCGACCAGTCCGTCAAAGGCGCGTCAGCCTTTGGCACAAAATTGGGCTGCGTCATGTAGACGGACTGTAGACGACGATTTGGCGTTTACGTCCTACCTGTTTGGGTAGGAGTTATGCGTTCGTGATCAGATGATGCGCCAACAACTTCAATCGAAGATGCCCATTCCATATGGGCTAAACCATTTATTTGTGCATAAAACCGGGTTATCGCATAAACAAGCGCTTAGCCGTCATTAAGCCTGGCGTTCACGCTGAAGTTGTTGGTTTTTTTGCCCGTGAAATTGTGGCATGAGTGTCGGCACCAAAATTGTCAATCAGCACATGCGACTGCATTACGGTCCACCGTGTGTTCAATTGTAAAAATGCAATCGTATCCAGCACTGAGGTTTCCAGCCGAATCACAAGCACGGCCCCGCTTCCACCACCGCACCAGCGTCACAATCTTTCTGACTACACCGAGCGCGCCCGACACGGCCTTGATCGCGAAAATAAACGGCGAAGTGAATGGGATCGCACACGATTTCCCTTGCTGCCGTTTGTGTTGCGTGAGTTGATGACGGGCATAGCCAAACTTACGGTGGCAGAACATACGGCGCACCGCGCGCCGCCGCGTCAAGTCGTCAGTGAGTCTGTCATCGTGCGCGCACTCGCGGGACGCTGCGTCACAGCGACGTTGGCCGCAACGATGCGTATTTAGCATGGCATACTTCGCTCGCTCTACGAAAAAGTTGATTACTGCCGCGCCGCCAACCCAAACCTTGCGAGCAACGCATGAAACGCCTCAGAACCGAGCAGAGGCGCGAGCATCGGATCGACCTGCGCTTCGGCAAATCCTCCCTCGTGCGAATCGGCCGCGAGTGTGAGCCATTTCATCGCTTCCTCAAGCTCGCCCAATTGCGCGTAAACAGCGGCGAGCGACGATGGATTGGTCTTTTCGATGTCGCCGCTGGCGCGCACTGAGTTCACGATTTTTCGCGCCTGCCGTTTGTCGCCTTCGCGCGCCGTGAGCACAGCCAACGCCAGCCGCGCGCTGGCGTCGTCCGGGTCGTGCTCGATCACGGCGTTTAGCTCACCGCGTGCCGCCTCAAACGCGCCGCACAGCGTGAGCGAATTCGCGAGCGACAGCCGCGTCGCAGTGCGCTGCGGATACTCGGTCAAGAGCTCCAGAAACACACGATTGGCGTCGTCAAATTGCCCTGCGAAGTAATACGCCACACCGCGATTGGCGCGTATCGCTGGGAACAGCGGATCAACCTCTTGCGCGGCGTCAAGATGGGCCAGCGCCTCCTGTAACTCGCGGCTGTACGCGGCCACCGTGCCAAACAGCATGTGCACGCCGGGCTGCCGTGGCGCGAGCTTCCGCGCCGTCATCAGCAACGCACGCGCAGCCGGGAAATCGTACTCATAAAAAATCTTGTCGCCCGCGAGATTGAGATACGCACTGGGCTCCAGCGGATCAATCTCCAGCGCGCGCCGCGACGCCGCGCTGCCAACGCGCCACGCCTCTTCGGGCGTCACCTGCTCGTACATGGAAAGGTTACCCATCGTCGCGGCCAGCGACGCGTGCGCCATGGCGAACTCTGGCGCGGCGGCGATGGAAGACTCCAGCAACGCGCGCGCCTGGGCATGTCCTTCTGCGGTGCCCAACGCACTGGCCCGACGCGCCTGCACGAAGGCATCGGTCGCCTCGCGCGATACACCTGCAAAGCCCTTCCGCTGCGGCGGCAGGATGTATTCACCGGGCAGCAAATCAGCGAGCGCTTGCAGGCAATCTTCACGAATCTGCCGACTCAGACGATCAACGAACGCGGCGTCCGCTTCGTCCTCACCGCGAGCGTAACGCTTGCTCGCCATCATGTGGCCATAGGGCGCCGAGAGCAGCATCGTGTGCACATGCTGCTCATTGCCGACACGCACCCATCGCGCGGACAACACTGCCTGCGCATTCACCCGGCGCGCGGAGTCCAGCGGCTCGTCGTCCGCCACCGCACGCGCTGAGCGCGAACCAAGGACAAGCACCTGCAACACCGATTGCAACTCGCCAATCGTTGATTCGAACAATAGCGTCGCCAGCGGATCATCGCGCGCCTCGCTCACAAACGGCAGCACCAGAAAGCGCGGCGCGGCGAGCATGCGAGCGCCAAGCTCAACAAACTCTGGCGAGTAGCGCCCCTTGGGTAATTCGATGCGCACCTGCGGCGGCGAGTCGAACATTGCGTAGTGCTTGACCAGCCGCTCACGCAAACGACTCACGTTCACACGAACAATCGGATCGCTCTTCGGATCGTACGTCGACGGATTGCGATGAAACACCTCGATGCCAATCGACATCTCGCGCAGCGCGCCGAGATCGTTGGCAAGGCTTCTCTCCACCAAATGTCGCAGCAGCCGCAAATGGCTCGCCGAACGGCGCAACACATCGCTTTCAAGCAAGCGATCCAGCTCCTTGCGGATCATCTGATCGAGCGCGTCATTCATCTCGCCATCCGGTTGTTTGCGTCATGATGTGGCTACGGTACAGCGATTGTGGTCCTCGTTAAAACGGTTGCATCAGCTGCCATTCCGAATCTGATTTTGGAAAGGAAAAATCTATCAGCTTTTCGCCAAATCTACCACCGCATTGGGATTAATCGCTCATTTTGCAAATAGTCGACAATTGCAATATTTGTCGCCTAACCCATATAAATTATGGGTTGTACGTCAAAGCTGATTCAATTATTTCAATTCGGAAAAACGTCACAACCCGCTTAATTATTGGCGGGCATAAACAACGGCGTTCCCATTGAATAGCGTCCGGTGAGCGGGCTGCGCACCAGCACAATCACCGGTTGCGGTATGCGCAATCCGGAGGCCGGGTCGTAGGTGTAGACGGTGTTGATTCCGTTCGGGTAGACGAGCTGATTGCACGTGGGATCGCTGGTGAAGATGCAGCCGCGCAAAGCCTGATTGCTGCGCTGCACGCCGTTGTGACGCAACGTGGTCGAGAGCGTCGGCAGGTCGATTCCGGTGGTTAGCAGCCCATACGCCGACTTCACACTCGAAGCCAGCGAGGTGAAGTTCGCTGAGAGCAGCGCATCGAACAAGGCCACAACCTTGCCCGCTGCGTCCGGCCCGACGAACGAAACGAAGTTCAGTATCGGGTATTTTGCGTTGCTGCCGTTGGCCTCGACAAATGACCAGTCGGCCCGGAATTGGTGGAAACTTAGCGAGGCGCCAGCCACCACACCGGGCAACTCTTGCGTATTGAGGCTTTGCTGATAGTAGGCCGCCAGCTTGACCATTGCCATGCCGATAGCGAGCTGATGCTGACCCGCTGCCACCAGATTTTTTGCGGGGTTGAGTGAATCGAGGAGCGTATTGAGCACGGTCACCAGACCCGTCTCAATCAGCGTGAGTTTCTGGTGGTCGCCGCCCTGTCCAGACAGCAAATGTTTGGTGCTCGGTTCGGTGCGCGGCAGTCCCATCGTATCGCCCAACCGATTCATCATCGCGTCCATCAAATCGGGCAGCAGGTGTGACAGGATGACGGCGTACTCGGGCTGTGCGTCGGAGATGCCGTACAGCCCCGGATTACTCGTAGCCAGCGCCTTTGCGGTTTCCACCAGCGGCCCGAGCAAAGCGTCGACTTGCGCCTTTGTCGTCAACGGATCCTGAAGCAGGCCCACGATCGTGGTGAACTGCGCCACTGTGGTTTCCAGTAGATGCAGGTTCACCAGATCCTCGGGTGTTTGTGTCGTCCCATGCGCCAGCACGTCCGCAGGCGTCGGCGGCAGACCCTCTGCCGGGCTAAACGGCGCGGAGAGCCGCAGCAGGCGCTGGTCAAAGCCGCGCCACAGCTGCACCGCCTGCGTCGCCTTGACCACGGCGGTTGGCATATCGCCCGATTGCCCTGCGGCGAGTGCGTCGCGCATCATGCCCTCAACAGCGGCAATCAGCCGCGCCTGCTCGGCAAACGCCGCCAGATCAATGCCTCGCTCGATGCCGTCGCTGGCCGCCACCACGGCGAGCTCCGCGCTGTCTTGCGCGCCGG
This sequence comes from Burkholderiales bacterium, assembly GCA_043782305.1. GTDB lineage: Bacteria > Pseudomonadota > Gammaproteobacteria > Burkholderiales > Casimicrobiaceae > Casimicrobium. The sequence goes on along the minus strand of JAYWAQ010000482.1, from coordinate 1,660 downwards.
TTGCGGCGTCGGTCGCGCGCACGGTGAAAGCGCCGAGTGAATCGAGCGCCGGTGTGACCGAGTTGCCGCTGATACTCGGCAACCCGCCGAGATTGCGGCCATCGCTGGCCACTACCGTCAGCACAGGCGCCGGACTCACAAACGGTGTCTCCACCCCATTGATATCGACGTGGGTCACCGTGACCGTCACGCTCTGGTTTGCTGTCGTCCAGCCTTGACTCAGCCTGACGCGGAGCCCACTGCCCGCCGACACGGTGAGCGCGATCGGGTCGGTCGCCACCGGTGCCAACAGCGTGCCCGCCGTCGGGCTCTGAGACATAACTTCACCGAGCGGTACCGTCAGCGAAAAACTGCGCGTGATATTCGTAGTAAACCCGTTGCTCGATAGCAGCGAAAGCGCGACTGATTCTGTTTTGCCAACGACGAACGGTACGAATAACGGTGCCGGTCCGGTCGAAACGCTCAAGGCGACCGCTTCGCCGGTCAGCGCGACGGCACCTGCGCTCGGCGATTGCGCGAGTACCTGACCGACCGGCGCGGGATTGACGACTGTTGTCACCACGCCAACGGCGAGTCCAGCGGTCGTCAGCGTGGTGCCCGCAGCGGCTTGTGTCTGCCCAATCACGCTGGGCACCGTGCTGGAAGTGGACACACCCGTCATCACCAGCGTCTGCAAGCTGCGCTCGCCCTGACTGTCGGTGGCAGCGAGCACGAAAACCTTGGACGTCCCCTGTATCTGGTCGCACGAAAGCACGCCGGTAGCAGCGACCATAGTGCAGGTTCCGCCGCTATAGGTTTCGCTGAACAGGCTGTACGTCACGGTATCACCAATATCGGGGTCGGTGGCGTGCGCGGTGTAGGTGAACGCGCCATTCTGAAAATACCGCGTTGGCGGCGTTGAATCGAACTTTGGCGGTCGATTGGCCGGTGCGATGTCAATCACTACTTTGGCGGGCTGCGAATCAAGCGTGCCGTCGGTGGCCTTGTAAGTGAACGATGTCTGAGCGCGAGCGCGCGGGTCAATGGGCGGCAGCACCTGCGCCTGAGTGCCGAAGACGTTGGTGCGCGGCAGCGCGAAGCTGCTGACAAACGGCAACGCCGGGACAGTGCCGTTGTCGTTGATATTGGCCGGGTAATACGCAAACTGGTTTTGCACCGTTCGCGCTGGGCGCCAGTCGTTGTTCTGGCCTTTGAGCACCGTCAGTTGCGCACCGAAGCCGGTGAAGCCGGGGTCAGCGCCGGTCCAGAAGAAAATCAGATCGGCGTGGCCATCGGCGTCGACGTCGCCGACCAGCGGCGCTGCCGCGTGATACGTCACGCCCTGAGTCGCGGGCGGCTCGCGGGTGCTACCCGTCGTGGCGTTGCTAATGGGGAAGGTCGCTTTGACCTTGCCGGTGGCGCCATCAAGAAAGAGGATGGCCTGCGTAGTTTGCACGACCACTTCGGCCACGCCGTCGCCGTCGAAATCAAAGATCGCGTAACGGGCGCGTGAGTCCACCCGCGAAACGCCCGCAATCACCGTGTCGTAGCACCAGCGGTAGACGCCGAGATGGTTGACCGCGCAGAGCAGACTGCCCTCGGAAAACACAATGTCCGCCTTGCCGTCGCCATCAAGATCAGCCACCGTGATCTTGCTGCCAAACGAGGTGTCGCTTACCGG
>JAYWAQ010000481.1:0-4288 GCA_043782305.1 Burkholderiales bacterium | reverse complement strand
GCTTGTCGAGCCCACGCACGTCTGCCATTCTGCCTGTGGCGAGATGAATAAAGCGCGGGATATTGCCGCGCAGATCGAGCAGTGTGTGCAGCTTGATTGAAGCCTTCGCTGACTTATCACGGCCAAAGTGCGCCCACGGGAACAGCGACAAACATAGATCGATGGTGCTTGCATCGAACGCATAGACGCTGCCCGCCAAATCGATGCCGAAGGGCTCGTGAGCGTAGAGCCCGCGCGCCTCATCGATCAGGCACTGCGCGAACTCAGCAAAGAGGCGCCAATCGCGCCGCTCATTGGCCTCGGCAAGGGTTATACGCGCTTGACGGGTTGAGACAACCCCATGTGATAGACCTTGGATGCCTGTGCGCCTAGGCACAGCTCGATATCCCGAAGGCTCTCCCGGTAGGAAAGCTGCGCAAACGCCATGACGCGAAACTGCTCCGCGCAGGAGAAGTGCTTTACGTAGCGGTCGCCGTTGCGACGGGCAACGATTCTGTGAAATCGCTTCCAGGGCAGGAAGTCCATGATCTGTGCGAAGACATTCTTGCCAAGGTACACGCGCTACTCCGGGAGTAAAGCGCGAAGCGTGCACCCAAGCACTTTCGCCGTTCAAGTCGGAGACACCCCCAATAGCTCGGCAAGCCCCATTAATTGGGGCTTGTAGCCTTGTACTGCCTGTTTTAACCGGACACTAGTGCCCTATTGGCTCTCACCCCCTTTATAACGGACGTTTAATCGAAAAGCTGATGACAGATCGGTGGGCGGATTTCATGAACGATTGGCGCAATGAAATGGTCGCGGCGTTCATGTGAAAAAATTCGACCACCTCAAATCGAGCGCTGATTCACCCGTTTCGACAACTCCGCCGCGTTCTCTTTGCGCTCGCTGTACCGATCCACCAGATACGGCGACACGTCGCGCGTGAGGAGCGTGAGTTTCACCAGCGCCTCCATCACATCAACCACGCGGTCGTAATACGCCGAGGGTTTCATGCGGCCGGCTTCGTCGAATTCGGTGAAGGCTTTGGCCACCGACGATTGGTTAGGGATGGTCAGCATGCGCATCCAGCGACCGAGCACGCGCAGTTGATTAACCGCGTCGAACGATTGCGAGCCGCCGCTGACCTGCATCACGGCCAGTGTTTTGCCCTGCGTTCGGATGACGAACAACTCACGAGTGAGGATGGGCAGGTCGCACAGCGCGTGTTGTGACGAATTGATCTAGTCAGCCATAAAAACGTCATCGCTTTGCAATAATTTGATGATTCAATCATAATCGAAGTATGGAACCAAATATCTCCGCCGACTTTGCCGAAGACCTCGCCGTGCGCTCGCTGGCAGCCATTGCGCAGCCGCACCGATTGCGCGTGTTTCGCGCGTTAGTGGTCGCGGGCGAGAGCGGGCTCACGCCGGGCGCGCTTGCCGAGCAGTTAAGCGTAGCCCCGAGTTCGCTGTCGTTTCACCTGAAAGAGCTGACGTACTCGGGCCTAGCCAGCAGTGAAGCGCGTGGTCGCAATCTGATTTATCGCGCCAATTTTGCGCAGATGAATGGGCTGCTCGCGTACCTGACTCAGCACTGTTGTCAGGGTGCGGCGTGTGAGGTGGCGGAGGGTTGTGTTGCATGTTGATTCGTTCCTGTGGGAGCGGTTCCACCGCGATGGGTGAACGCCGACGCCAGCTTTCGCGGTGGAACCGCTGCCACAAACTATTTGCCATCGTTCAACACTAAATCGCGAGACTCGACATGTCTACGACGCCCCTCAACATTCTCTTCCTCTGCACCCACAATTCCGCGCGCAGCATCCTTGCCGAGGCGCTGCTTAACGACATGGGTGGCGACAAATTCAGGGCGTTTTCCGCTGGCAGCAGCCCGCGCGAAAACCAGCAGCCGAATCCATTGGCGTTGAGGGCGCTGCGAGACGCGGGCGTCAGCATTGAGGGCTTGAGCAGCAAAAGCTGGGACGTGTTCGCCATGCCCGACGCGCCGAAGATGGACCTCGTCATCACCGTCTGCGACACCGCGGCGGGCGAAGTCTGCCCGTTCTGGCCGGGGCATCCCGCCACCGCGCACTGGGGCCATCCGGATCCATCGGAGGTTCAGGGCACCGAGGCCGAGCAACTCGCCGCGTTCCAGCACACCATGATCCAGATTGAGCAGCGACTTCAGCTGCTGGTGAACCTGCCGACCGCTGCGCTGAACTCGTTGACGTTGCAAAACGAAGCACGCAAGTTGTCTAAAACATGACGGCCGAAGGTCACGTCGCAGCCGCAGAGCCGAACCTCGGGCAAAAGCTTTTCGCCGAATTTGCCGGTACGGCGATGCTGCTGTGCACGGTCATCGGCTCCGGCATCATGGCCGAGAAACTGAGCGGCGGCAACGCAGCCATCGCGTTGTTGGCTAACACGCTGGCGACGGTATTCGCGCTCTATGTGTTGATCGAAGCGCTAGGGTCGATCAGCGGCGCGCATTTCAACCCGGTGGTCACGTTGATGGTGGCTTTTCGGGGCGGGCTGGTCGGCGGCAATCCGCCGGTGACCGCCGCGCTGTTCATCGTCGTTCAGTTGCTAGGCGCGGTCGCTGGCGCGTGGCTCGCACACTCGATGTTCGATCTGCCGATCCTGCAAACCAGCAGCAAAGTCCGCGCGGGCTGGGGTCAGTGGATCGCCGAAGCGGTGGCAACAGGCGGCCTCATTTTTGTGATTCTCCGCGCTCCGGCGGGCAGGGCCAGCGTGATGGTCGCCTGCTTCATTGGGGCGGCGTACTGGTTCACCGCGAGCACCTCGTTCGCCAACCCGGCGGCGGTAATGGGGCGCATGCTTTCGGACAGTTTTGCTGGGATTGCTCCGGCGAGCGCGGTGGCGTTCGTTTTGGCGCAAGGTTTCGGCGGTGTGGCTGGAATGTTGGCGGCAAATTACCTGACGCGGCCCGAAGCTCACGACCAATGAATCAAAGCAATTCTTACAGCTTTTTGCTGTAAGCACCGATCCATTGGGGACTAGTGCTTGAAAGCGAACTTACCGACTTTAGCGCTTTCGCAGCCTTAGCCCAAATGAAATAGACGTTTCAGCCAGAAGTTGATGAACCCAAGCGTCAGAGATTGCAACGTACCGATTGCAATATTGCTGTCACAAAACTGGGTCACACTTCTCGGACTAGAAAAGGGAAGGTGTTCCCTCTCCTCCTCACAGAGACTCAAAAAAATAAACAAGTCTCGGCTGTTCAAGTTCATAAAGGACATTTCATGCGTTTCACCCTAAAGTACTTCGCCGTCGCGGCTGCTGTTGTAGTCAGCCTGTCGGCCTCGTTCGCAGCCTCTGCGCAACAAATCACCGGCGCGGGCGCGACTTTCCCGTTCCCGATCTATGCCAAATGGGCTGAGGAATATAAAAAATCGACCAATGTGTCGATGAACTATCAATCCATCGGCTCCGGAGGTGGCATCAAACAGATTCAGTCGAAGACGGTTGATTTCGGCGCGTCCGACATGCCACTCAAGGCGGAAGATCTGGCCAAAGACGGGCTCGTGCAGTTCCCGGCGATCATCGGCGGCGTGGTGCCTGTAACCAACATGGACAGTGTCAAGCCAGGCGAGTTGAAGCTCACTGGACCTGTTCTGGCAGACATCTTCCTTGGGAAGATCAAGACATGGAACGACAAGGCGATTACTGACCTGAACCCTGGCTTAAAGATTGACGGCCCGATCACGGTGGTGCGTCGTTCGGATGGATCAGGCACAACGTTTTTGTTCGTTGACTACCTGTCGAAAGTGTCCCCTGAGTGGAAGACTAAAGTAGGCGTCGGCACAGCCGTATCATGGCCTGAGGGCGTGGGCGGAAAAGGCAACGAAGGCGTCGCGCAATACGTGCAGCGCATCAAGGGCTCAATTGGTTACGTCGAATACGCGTACGCCAAAAAGAACAAGCTTGACCACATCGCGATGAAGAACAAGGACGGCCAATTTGTTCAGCCAGAAGAGGCGAGCTTCAGCGCCGCTGCTGCTGGTGCCGACTGGAAAAATACGGCGGGCATGGGTGTCGTTTTGACCGACCAACCGGGCGCAAAGAGCTGGCCAATGACGGGTGCTTCGTTCATCCTGATGCAGGCAAAATCGGAAAAACCTGCTCAGTCGAAGGAAGCCATCAAATTCTTCGAATGGGCGCTCAAAAACGGCCAGAAATCGGCGGCTGAACTTGAGTACGTGCCGATGCCTGCCGCGACGTTGTCATTGATTCAGGCGGAGTGGAAGAAAATTACCGATACGTCGGGTAAGGCCGTGTTCTAGGTCCTT
>JAYWAQ010000480.1:0-4293 GCA_043782305.1 Burkholderiales bacterium | reverse complement strand
GCTTGATGCTCGATGCCGCCCTGGTACCGATCAACAAATCACTGTGGACGCCTTCCTACGCCGTGTTCATGACGGGTTGGGCACTCTTGTTGCTGGCGGTCAGCTACTGGGTAATAGACGCTTGCGACTCCGCGCGGGTACGCATGCTCGTGGCCAAGCTCGCACGACCTCTTGAGATGTACGGCGTCAATGCCTTGTTCATCTTCGCGTTCTCCGGCCTGGTTGCGAAGATGCTGGGTTACTTCAAGGTGCCATCGGACGCTGGCACATTGATTTCGCTGAAGGCTTGGCTGTTCGCGCAGTTGAGCCAGCTACCGTTGTCACCGGTCAACGTGTCATTGCTATTCGCCGTGCTGTTCAATCTGTCGATGTTGGCGGTGGCGGCGTTTCTTTGGCGACGCAAGATATTCATCAAGGTGTAGCGATGAATGCGCGCTGGTGGTTACTCGTCGTTGTCCTTGCGCTCACTTCATGCGCTTCTGTGTCTCCGCTTCAACCAGCGGTCGGCGGTCAAACACCACTCGCGCCGCGCGAATTTCGCGCGATGTGGATTGCCACGGTCGGCAACATCGATTGGCCCAGCAAGCGCGGGCTCGGCGCTGATCAGCAGCGCGAAGAAATGCGCAAGATTGTCGCAACGGCGCGACGGCTCAAATTGAATGCCTTGATACTGCAAGTCCGCCCCAGTGCCGACGCCATTTACCCATCAAGCCTTGAGCCGTGGACCGAATATTTGTCGGGTACGCAAGGCGTCGCCACGGCTGCCAATTACGATCCGCTCGCCGAGTGGATACAGCTCGCGCACAGCGAGGGCATGGAGCTGCACGCGTGGTTCAACCCCTACCGCACGCGCCATAACACCGCGACCTCCGCGCCTGCCATAAATCACGTCAGCAAATCGTTGCCGCATGTCGTCAAGACCTACGGCACTATGCAATGGATGGATCCCGGTGAGACCGATGCGGCGCGGCACACGCTGGGGGTGATCGCTGATGTCGTGCGTCGCTACGATATTGACGGCGTACACATCGACGACTATTTTTATCCTTACCCCATCAAAGCGCCGCCGTTGACGACAGCCGGCGGCACGGTTCCGCAGGCAATTGAAGAACGCCCCGATCTTGACTTCCCCGACGATCCGTCGTGGCAGCGATACAAAGCCGGCGGCGGCAAGCTCGACCGTGCCAATTGGCGTCGGGACAATATCAACCAGCTCGTAAGCACGCTCTACCGCGCGGTTCACGCCGCAAAGCCGTGGGTCAAAGTCGGCATCAGTCCGTTTGGTCTGCCCAAGTCAAATCGTCGACCAGAAGGCATTGCAGGCTTCAGTCAATACGACAAACTCTATGCCGATGTTGAACTATGGTTCGAGCAGGGCTGGCTCGACTATCTCGCCCCGCAACTGTACTGGCCGATAGCACAGGAGGCGCAGGCATTTCCCGTGCTGCTGCGCTATTGGGCTGGCATCAATAAAGAGTCGCGTCACCTCTGGCCCGGACTATTCACGAGCCGCATTGATGAGTCTGACAAGTCGTGGTTGCCCGATGAAATCGTTCGTCAAATTGCACTTTTGCGTGACCAGTCCGGTGCAACGGGGCACATTCATTTCAGCGCTGCAGCGCTGGTGCAAAACCGGCGCGGAATTGCTGACGCGTTGGCTGCATTGACGTATTCAAGCGAAGCGTACATTCCAGATACGCCGTGGCTGGCCCCACGTCCACCGATCTGCATCGCGCCGGTTTCGGGTTTGGGCGAATCCCCGCCGACGGCAATGACTGGCCCAAGATGACAACGACGCAAGATCAATTCGCACTGGGTATCGACGCCGGCGGCACGCAAACTCGCTGGGCATTGTTGTCGCGCGCGGGCAGGCTCATTGGAACGGGGCACGTAGCAGGACTCAGCGGGATGCAGATGCATACCGAATCCGGACGAGCGGCAGTGCAAGCGCGGCTTGCAGAGATCGCTAATCAACTGTTGCCTCTCATTCACGGAGACAGTGTGGGTGCCGTGGTGTCGGGCGTCACTGGCGTCGGCGCAGGCAATCCCGACGTCGCGGAAATGTTGAGGAAGTCGTTCAATCTTCCGTTGGATTCAGTGAAGGTTTTGAGCGACATCGAGATCGCTTATTACGCCGCATTTTCACCCGGCGAGGGCTATCTGGTCTACGCGGGCACTGGCTCAATTGCGGCTTATATCGACGATGCGGGCGCGCTGCACCGTGCAGGCGGACGGGGCGTGCAATTGGACGACGCGGGCGGCGGTTATTGGATTGCTCGCGAAGCGCTGCGCCGAATCTGGCGAAGAGAAGACGAATCGCCAAACGCGTGGCACACCTCGCCGCTGGCGCGAAGCCTGTTCGACCAGGTCGGTGGCGACTCTTCGATTTACGCGGCCCGTTTTCTCATGGAGCGCGATCGCGGCGAAATCGGCATGCTTGCAATCGTTGTTGCGCAGTTTGCCGACATCGATCCGTTGGCATCCGAAATTTTGGGTGATGCGGGTAGTGAGCTCGCCCGGCTCGCCAGCGCACTATCGCATCGATACGGCACTCGAAAAATCGTCACTGGCGGTCGTGCTGCGCATTTGCACCCATCGATTGAGGTAGCGATGCGACGCAGGCTTCCCGACGATTCGCTCATCGAATTCCGAAGCCTTGATGCGCACACAGCAGCCGCCCGACTCGCCTTGCCACGCCTCGGCCGATAACCTCCCCATGCGAGGGCATGTCCGATATTTCTCGTAAGCTTTGCCGCTCAGCTTCCGGATACTATGTTGTGCTGATTTAGCACCGGGCCGTGAGCTTGCTGGCGCGACGACAGCCGCGGTCGTCGCCGCTCGTTCAAGGGAAAAGGTGCTGCCCTAAACCTTATCTCCCGCCCGATCCACATACTGAAAATCAACTTTCGCAGTATCCGCGTTTACCGCTGCGATTTTCACGCGGACGCGTTCGCCTAGCGCGAGTTTGAATCCGCTGCGCTGTCCGACCAGCGTTACCTTGTCGTTACCCAGTTGATAGTAGTCACGCGGTAGCGTTGTCGCGTGAATCAGTCCGTCGGCAAAGGTCTCGTCCAACGTGACGAAGACGCCGAAAGGCACCACGCCGGAGATGGTTCCAACGAACTCTTCACCGACGTGCGATTCAAGGTATTTTGACTTCAGGAATTGGGTGACTTCGCGTGAAGCGATGTCAGCGCGGCGCTCGTTGGCGCTGCACATTTCTCCGAGTCGTTTCCAGTCCTCGGTGACGTATTTTTTGCCAGCGAGTACGGCCTTGATGCCGCGATGAACGAGCAGATCAGGGTAGCGCCGAATCGGGGACGTGAAGTGAGCGTAATGCTCATATGCGAGGCCAAAATGCCCAGCGTTATCGGGTGTGTAAATCGCTTGTGGCAAAGAGCGCAGCAGCACGGTGTGCAGCGCCGGTGCGTCGATACGGTCTTTGGTTTGTTTGATGAGGACTGCGTAGTCCTGCGGTGTGGGTTCTTCACCACCACCGAGCGTCAGGCCGCGCAGCGACAGCGTTTCACGCAACGCGGCGAGTTTCACCGGCAGTGGAATGTCGTGCACGCGGTAGAGCAGGGGCTGCTTCGCTTTGTCGAGGAATTGCGCGGTGCAAACGTTCGCCGCGAGCATCATCTCCTCGATTAGTTTGTGCGCATCGTTCCTCACTGCGGGCTTGATGCTCGCCACGCTGCCATCGTCATTGAAAGTAAAGACCGCCTCCTGGCCCTCGAAGTCGAGCGCACCGCGATACTCGCGGGCTTTACGGAAAACTTGATACAGCGCGTACAGTGTTTTCAGCGACGCATCAATGCTGCCCGCTTTCGGCTTCGCGGTTTCGAGCGACGGCAATAGCGCTGCGACTTCGGTGTACGTGAGCCGCGCTTTCGAATTCATCACAGCGGCGTAAAACTCGTGCCCAGTGATCATTCCTGCCGCGCTCACCTGCATGTCGCACACCATGCACAGGCGATCCACGTTGGGTCGCAAGCTGCACAATTCATTCGACAACGCTTCCGGCAACATCGGAATCACGCGGCGCGGGAAATACACACTGGTCGTGCGTTCGCGGGCATCAGTGTCGAGCGCGGTTTTGAGCTTCACATAATGCGAAACGTCGGCAATCGCGACGATGAGCCTGAAACCCTTCCCGGACTTTTCGGCGTACACCGCGTCATCAAAATCCTTCGCCGTTTCGCCGTCAATCGTGACCAGCGCCATGTCGCGCAGATCGACGCGACCTTTGCGATCCGCAGCCGTGACTTTGTCACCATAAGCTGCCGCTTCCGC
>JAYWAQ010000479.1:0-4293 GCA_043782305.1 Burkholderiales bacterium | reverse complement strand
ACCGGTCGTAACGTCGGCACGCCCAACAGCTACCCGACGCTTGACGAGGCGCTGCGCCAGATTCGGCTGGTGCGTGGCCGCACGTTGCTCGACAAACGCGAACTGCGCTCAGGTGAGCGTTATGAAGTGTCGCTACGTCTGAAACTTGACACGACACAGTTGCCAAAGCCGTTGCAGGTGAACACGCTGGTGTCGCGCGAATGGACGCTGTCGTCCGATTGGTATCGCGTCGTGGTCACTCCGTAGTGGCGGACAGCATGAACAGTTTCGATCCGGTGCCTGATGCCGCCGTGGCGGTCGGACTGTCGCCACCGCGCTGGATGCGGGTGGCCTGGCTGGTGCTCTCGATCGCGGGCATTGTGTTCATCATTGCGCTGGCAACTGCATCCAACAACTCGCCGCTGTTCACGCGCTATTACACCGAGATTCTGATCGCCAACGCGGCTATTGTGATCGGGCTTGCGATCCTCGTGATCTACCAGATCGTGTTGCTATTGCGGGCGCGGCGCGCTGCCGTGTTTGGATCCAAACTTACGACGCGCATGATGATGTTCTTCGCGGTGACCGCGGTGTTGCCGGGAGCACTCGTTTACTCGTTGTCAGTGCAATTTTTGTCGTCGTCAATCGAGAGCTTTTTTGACACGCGAATCGACAAAGCACTTGATACGGGTTTGCAATTGGGGCGCTCGGCGTTGACGCAACCGCTCAAGGAACTCACGCGCAAAGCTGAATCCATCGCGGCGACCTTGTCGAGTCTCGACGCAGCGGAGGCGCGGGCGCGGCTTGGCAATCTGCGTGATCAGGCGGATCTGGCGAGCGTGTCGCTGCTGGCCATCAACGGCTCGCTCATCGCGCAAGCCACCGAAAGTGTGGTTGCCTTGCCGCCCGCCATGCCGTCATCGATGGAACTACGGCAAGTGCGCTCGATGCAAACGGTCACTTCGGTTGAGCCGGTGGGCGACACTGCATTGCAATTGAAAGTGATCGCACCGGTGACCGCGGGTGACGGTTCGCCGCTACGACTTTTGATCGTTACTCAACCGGTACCTGCAGCACTGCGCGAGCAGACAGAGCGGGTGGAGGCGGGCTTTCGCGACTATCAGGAACTGTCGTTTCAGCGCACGGCTTTGAAACGGCTTTTCGCGTTTACGTTGACGTTAGCTTTGATGCTCGCGCTATTGACTGCCCTGGCATTAGCTTCCGTTTTTTCGGAGCGCCTCGCGCAGCCATTGGCACGACTAGCGGACGGGACGCGGGCCGTCGCGGACGGTGATTTTTCGCGCAAGCAGCCCGTAGAAGGGCGCGATGAACTCGCGGTTTTGACGCAATCGTTCAACACCATGACCTCGCAGTTGGCCGAAGCACGCGACCGCGATATGGTGAACCGACGCGAGATTGAAACGACCAATCTGTACCTCGAAAGTGTGCTCAAGAATCTGAACGCTGGAGTGCTGGTGTTCACCGATGATTTTGTGTTGCGCGTAGCAAACGCGGCGGCGGCGGTCATCCTGCAGGCTCGCATCGACGAGCGTGTTGGCGAACCTCTGGGCCAATGGTCGAAGACCGAGCCCGCACTGGCGACCTTTGCGGACATAGTCGCGCGCAACTTCGCGGCGGTGGGCGAGAGCGACTGGCAACGCGAACAGGAGCTGATGATTGGCGGTATTGCGCGCACCTTCATTCTGCGCGGCGCGCGGCGCGTAGTGGCGGATGTGGGTGCGCGAATTGTGGTGTTTGATGATGTCACCGAAGTGTTGCAGGCGCAGCGCGATACCGCCTGGGCCGAAGTCGCGCGACGGTTGGCGCATGAGATCAAGAATCCGTTGACCCCGATTCAACTTTCGGCCGAGCGGCTTGAGATGAAACTGGTGCCAAGGCTCGGCGAAACCGACGCGGCGGTGCTCCGTCGCGGCACGCAGACCATCGTCAATCAGGTCACTGCCATGAAAAACATGGTGAATGACTTTGCAATTTATGCGCGTCGCCCGCGTCCAGGCAGCGTGCAGGCGGTGGATGTTGAGGCGCTGCTGAAGGAAACGCTTGAGTTGTACGCGTCCTATCCCGTGAAACTTACGCTCAATTGGCAAGGCGATGAGCGCAGCATTCACGGCGAAGCCACGCGACTGCGTCAGGTCGTTCACAATCTCATGCAAAACGCGGTAGACGCCTGCGTGGATCGACCGGACGGACAGGTAACCGTGGACGCGCAAGCCCGAGATGTCGGCGGGAATCCCGGCGAGCGGGAACTGGTATTGCGATTCTGCGACAATGGCGTCGGATTCTCTGACACTGTCAAGCAGCGCGCCTTTGAGCCGTATGTAACGACCAAACCGAAGGGCACGGGCTTAGGCCTTGCCATCGTGAAAAAGATTATCGATGAACACAAAGGCCGCATCACTGTTGATAACGCGCCGCAAGGCGGAGCAGTGGTCACCGTCGTGTTTCCGTTAGAGACGCTGGAGAAAATAGACCCTTGATCGCACCCACCGAAATCCTGGTCGTCGACGACGAAATTGGCATCCGCGAGCTGCTGCACGAAATCCTTGAAGACGAAGGCTTTGTTGTTCGCCTCGCCGAGAACGCGGCTGCCGCGCGCGCGATGCGGCTGAAACACACGCCGTCGCTCATTCTGCTAGATATCTGGATGCCCGATGCCGACGGCGTGACGCTGCTCAAAGAGTGGAAAGCGGCCGGGCTTCTGACGATGCCTGTGGTCATGCTGTCCGGCCACGCAACCATTGAAACTGCGGTAGAAGCGACGCGTATTGGTGCGTTTGATTTTCTGGAAAAACCGATCGGCTTGCAGAAGCTCTTGTCCACGGTTCAACGCGCGCTCAAGGTCGGACACGCCAAGCGCAGCAGCAGCATCAATCTCGGCGAAATCGGGCAAAGTCAGGCGATCACCGATTTGCGAGCGCGGCTGGAGTCTCTGATCAATGAGCGGCGGACCGTGCTGCTCACGGGCGAGGTCGGCGTCGGTTTTATTGAATGCGCGCGTGCACTGCATGAGACCAATACGCCGTGGCTGACCCTTGAAAGCGGTCAGCGCCTGATCAGTTCGCCACTGGAAATTCTGGAGAGCGCGCGCAGCGGCACCCTGTTCTGCCCCGAGGTCGCGCTGTTATCACGCAGCGAACAGCGCTCACTTGCGTTCATGATCGGCAAGACGAGTGCTTACGGCGTTCGCATCGTGTGCGCTAGCAGCGAGCCGCTGGGCCAGCTCTCGGGTGAGGGGCGTTTTGATCCGAATCTCTTTGCGCTGTTGTCTTCGAGCACGGTGGTAATTCCGCCTCTGCGCGCTCGTCGCGCTGACCTGCCCGGATTGATCGAGCGTTGCGCTCTGGCCTTCTCGGTGGAGGCTCCGACACGACTCTCGCTCGAAGTTCGTCAGCTACTGGAGTCAGCGCCGTGGCCGGGTAATCTGATTCAGTTGCAAAGCGTGTTGTCGAGTTTGTTGCTCTCGAGCAACGACGACATCACCGTTGATCATCTGCAGGCCATTCTCGGCGACTTGCGCGATACTTCCGCGCCAGAACGCCCGGCGCTGCCGCCGGAATTTTTCGAGCTGCCTTTGCGCGAGGCGCGTGAGGCGTTTGAGCGTGTCTACTTCGAAAACCTGCTGGGTCGCGAGTCAAGCAACATGAGCCGGGTGGCCGACAAAGCGGGGCTCGAACGCACCCATCTTTACCGCAAGTTGAAGCAGCTCAATATCCGCTTTCCACGGCGCATTCCAGTCGTCGTTTAGGTCTTTTTTCCTGATTTTGATCGGCGCTTTTGAGCGCGCTCCGGGCTGCTATGTCACGCGCTAGCTATATCCTGTTTCTCACGCCGGTGTTGATCTGGTCAACAACCTTCTACGCAATTACCTTGCAGCTCGGAAGCGTGACGGCACCGACCTACGCCGTGGGTTTGCGCTTTGGCTGCGCCTCTGCCTTGCTGTTTGTCTGGCTGGCGATCCGCCGAGAGTCCATGTACTTGTCATACGGCGCGCAAGGCTTGACCGCGATCTCCGGGCTTTGTTCATACGGCATCAGCTACGTGCTGACCTACGTGGCGGAGGAGGCTATTCCGTCGGGGCTCGTTGCCCTTGCGTTCACTCTGATGGTGTTTTTGACGCCCGCTTTGGCGCGTCTGACCCACGGCGCACCGATTACGCGCCGAACCTGGCTCGGCGGCGGCCTTGGTGTGCTCGGCGTCGTTCTCTGCTTTCTACCAGATGTTTGGGGGGTTTCCGTATCGAAAGCCTTTGTCACGGGCATGGCCGCCATGGCGGTCGCAGCCCTGGTGTCAAGC
>JAYWAQ010000478.1:0-4296 GCA_043782305.1 Burkholderiales bacterium | reverse complement strand
TTTTATAAATTCTTCGCCTCGCAGAACGAACTTCAGCAGAAAACAACCGGGCTTGCCAGGGCCGCGAACACCGGCGATCCAGAACGGTTGAACGTTGCTTTTTTGCAGACGCGTGAAGTGTGCAGCGCCTGCCACACGCAGTTTCGTAAAGACTGACGCTACGCGCTTGAAGCTAGCGCCTTGCCGTTATGCACGGCATACTTGCGGCGGGCCGCGAGCATTCTCTCGCCGACTCAAATTTCGTCTTGTGGAGTGTCAAAATGTTTAAGCCAAACGCCTGTCGTTCGTGACGTGCTGTGTTGGGGGCCGCTGTTGTGTCGCCCGTGAGCGGCACCAACGGCACACCGGCTCCGATCTTCCGATGCCCGAGCCTCGGAGGTTTCAATGTCCACGCCTAGAACCGCAAATCCCCGCTGGAAACTCGCGCTAGACGTTGAGCGCTGCATCGGTTGCCACGCTTGCTCCGTCGCCTGCAAGGTTGAAAACAACGTCCCCCTCGCCCGCTTCCGCACCAAGGTTTATTACTGGGAGCACGGCACTTACCCCAGCGTCACGCGCAACTTTTTGCCCACGTTGTGCATGCAATGTGAAGACACTCCGTGCCTGAAAGCCTGCGACAACCACGCCATTGAGCGCGGTGCCGACGGCATTGTGCGCGTGATCGCCGACAAGTGCGACCACTTGGGTTCCTGCGAAAAAGCCTGCCCGTACGGGGCCATCGGCTGCGACGAAAACGACGTCGCCGACAAGTGTGATTTCTGCTCGCACCGGCTCGACGCCGGCATGGAGCCCGCGTGCGTGGAAACCTGCCCGGCGGAGGTCTTCCACTTCGGGGATGCCAACGATCCGCAGTCGCCCTATTCGCTTTTCATGAAAAAACACGGCAACGAAACCGCCGTGCTCAAACCCGAGGAAAAGACCCTGCCGTCGGTGGTTTATCGCGGCCACGCCAAGGAAATGGAGAAGAAAATTCCAAAAGGCAAAGTGCACGATCCGTTCTCCTATGAGATCGAAAACTGGACCTCGCTCGAATCACAATTCCCCAAGCCCAGGCGCGTGATTTGGGCGAAGGTGACCCACGACGCAGCCATAACGCCGAAGGGAGACACCGTATGAGCACGCCGACCTTCAAGCAGCCACAACCCGCGTCGCCTGGTCGTCGTCGTGCGATGAAGCAAGGCATCAGCGCGCTGGCCACACTCGCCGTCGGCGAAACCATCATGTTGGTACCCGGTGAAGCGGCGGCATTTTTCGGCCTGTTCAAAAAGAAGCAAGAATTGGTCGGCCAACGCAAGGCCGCGCGCCGTCCCAGCGGCAAAGGCCGCCTCAAAAACGACTATTCAAAAGCCAAAATCATCAAGAGTGTGTGCCTCAATTGCTCCACCGTATGCGGCATTCAAGGCTATGTGATTGACGGCAAATTGGTGAAGGTCGGCGGCAATCCGGAAGACCCGAACAACGGAAAAAGCCTCTGTGCCAAAGGCCAATCCGGTCCAACGATCAACACCAACGCCGAGCGCATTTTGTTCCCGCTCAAACGCGTCGGCGCACGCGGCGAAGGCAAGTGGAAGCGTATTACGTGGGACGAGGCGTACAGCGAAATTGCGACGCGAATTCGCAAGGCAATTGACGAAGGCAAACCCGAAGAAGTCGCGATCCAGATCGGTCGCTCGCGCATTGCTGAAGAGATGACCCGCTTCCTGAACGCCATCGGCTCGCCGTCGCTGTTCAATCACCGCGCGCTGTGCTCATCGAACAAACGCGCCGCCAATTACGTGAGTCTTGGCGAAACCGATTGGGAGAGCGGCGATTTTGCGCGCAGCAAATACATCCTCAACGTCGGCTCGAATTTTTACGAAGCGCATCAGGGCGCGATTCACGTGGCTAAGCGCATCATTCAGGGTCGTTTTGACAATGGCGCGAAGCTGGTCACGGTGGACGTGCGTTGCAGCAACACTGCCGGTCGCTCGGACGAATGGTTGTGCAACACGCCGGGCAGCGAGGGCGCGCTGGTGCTCGCGATGGGCAACGCCATCATTGCGGCGGGCAAACACAACGTGAAATGGCTCGACACCTGGAGCAACATCAACGCCGCTGATCTCAAAACATGGATCGCAAAATACACGCCGGAGTGGGCTGAACCGATCACCGGCATTGCGGCCAGAGACATCCGCCGCATTGGTCTCGAATTCGCTGCCGCCGCGCCCGCCGCCGTGGCCTTCACCAACCGTGGATCGCTCGCGCATTACAACGGTTTCAACAATGATCGCGCCGTGATTTTGCTCAACGCGATTGTCGGCTCCATCGGTGCGGTCGGTGGCTATTGTTACGGCGAAGAACCGACCCGCGTGCCACCGCGTGTGTTTCCGAATCCGTTGCCGATTCCGCCATCGCCCAAAGCGAAAAGCGCGATTGAAGACCCGGTCGAATGGCCACTCGCCAACAAATGGCAGCGCATGAAAGTCGGGCAAATTGTCTACAGCGGCCTCAAGGAAGGTCGCGGCAAAGTGCAGGTGTATTTGAGTTACACCGTGGCCGCGCCGCAGACCTGGCCGGAGGGTCGCAGTACCACGGTTGATGTGCTCAAAAGCGAGAAACTGATTCCGTTTCACGCGTGCAGCGACGTCGTGTATTCGGAGCAGGCGCACTACGCCGACTTGATCCTGCCAGACGCAACCTACATGGAGCGATGGGGCCTCGACACGCGAAACAACATGGAGCTGCGCGACATGGTGTCGATGCGCCAGCCGATCGTTCAACCGCCCGGCGAATGCGTGAGCTTTGTCGACGTGATGATCCAGCTCGGCAAACGCATCAGCCCGGAAACCGCGAAATATTTCGCGTTCAATGACCACGAAGAATGGATGAAAATCCGCTGCGAAGGACTCACCGCACGTGTCAACGAGGACGGCTTCGAGTACATGAAGAAGCACGGCATCTGGCAGGACATGACCAAGCCAAAATACTATGCACTGTACGCTTGGGAGCTGACCGCTGCGCAGATGAAAGATGCGCGCGTTGACGAAAAGACGGGCGATATTTTCAAGGCGAATGCGGCAGGCAAGGAAGCCAAAATCGGGCTCATGGTTGACGGTAAACCACGGCGCGGGTTCGCCACACCGTCACGCAAATTCTCCGTCTATCACGAAGACATCGAGGCCGCTGCGAAGGATCGAAAATTTGACGAAGACGGCGGTAAAGGCATGCCCGAATACTTCCCGGTGCCAAGCATCGCAAAGATGAAGCCGGAGCAACTGCACCTGACCACCTTCAAGTGGAACGTGCATACGCAGGGCCGCACGCAGACGCAAAAATTCCTGACCGAAATCGTGCATCACAATCCCATGTGGATCAACACGAAAACTGCGAACGAACGCGGCCTGAAAACCGGCGACTGGGTCGAGATCACCACCTACCGCCCGTACGGTCACGCGATGGGGCCGGGTGCCGGTGAAGTGCTCGGCACGGCGGTGATCCCGGTGTGGGTCACCGAGGGCATTCACCCGCGCGTGCTCGCCGTGTCGAACACGCTGGGCAACCTCTTCCACGGTCGTGCCGCCACTGCCACGAACGGCCCCCGGCAAAACATCCCCGCGTTCGCCGACAACGTGATCGCCGAGGATCAGGACGTCAGAGACGACATCTGGTGGGACCCAAAAAACGGCGGCACCGGGGCGGGCTACAACATCAACGCCATCCTGCCGATTCAGCCTGCTCCGCTGGTGGGCATGCAGGGGTGGTATGACACGGTTTGTTCTATTCGGAAGATTTAGCCGGGGCGGCTTGCGAAGGGCGCGCGCGTGGATAGCGCGTAGGTGTCATGCGGCCGATGGTCAATCTAACGGACACCAACTTTTGGTGCAAACTCCCATTCGCATTGGGCTGTGCAAGTTTTTTTGCATTTTTCGACTTGGTGGCAAATTAGCGCCAAGCCCCCGCTAAGCTTGCGTTTTACGAAAAAGCTGCTAGCTGGACCCCCCGTTCCGCACAGGCGCGAAAACGCAACGCCGACTAAATTTCCGTGGCCGGAACGGGGTTCCACAACACATTGCAGGAAATTTCGGGGTTATCATTGCATACGCATGCGGTTTCTTGTTGAGCTTCGGCTGTTGACCCGTCATTCCTTGGACTACGCTCGCCTGACATCGCGCACGACTAATTTGGTTTTCTCGACGACTGCGCTTGCAGAGCGTCGCATATCAAGGGGGTTCCTGATGCAACACGACACACCAAAACGATTTAATTTGAAGCCGCTAACGCTGCACCTTTCCGTGCTGTTCAGTGCGATGGCCGCCA
>JAYWAQ010000477.1:0-4302 GCA_043782305.1 Burkholderiales bacterium | reverse complement strand
CAGCGAAGACAGAAATTATGCCACTCCTTTCCACCTCTTGCAACTCATTGGTTACAAAATCCCGCTAAAACCAGCTTTTTTCTGCCTGTTCTCTAAGCATTTTCTGGCTAGTTTTTAGGCAGGCCTCCTCGCCAAACCAGTATTCACGGTACTTCGCAATTTAGCCCAAAATATTTGGAAAGATTGCCCGTTACAGCTACTTTTTACGTTTGGCAGTCGGTTTCACTGCAGCGACAGCATTGGATTTCGCGCCAACCGCTCTTTCGCACGCAATAAATTCACGAATCGCGGGATACACCACATTACGCCAGCGGCTTCCGGAAAAGATGCCGTAGTGGCCGCAGCCTTCGACCAACAAGTGTTTCCTTCGCGCGTTGGGGATGTTGGAGCAAAGCCCATGCGCTGCGTCGGTCTGACCGGGACAGGAAATGTCATCCAGTTCACCTTCGACGGTCATCAGCCCGATATCGCGTATCGCCTTCGGGTCGACACGTTCACCAGAGATTTCCATGACGCCGCGCGGAAGCTGAAACTCCTGAAACACGCGCTGCACGGTCTCCAGGTAATACGCCGCATCCAGATCGAGCACCGCGTTGTATTCGTCGTAGAACTTTCGATGCGTCTCGGCATCGGCGCCATCGCCTTTAATAAGATCCCTGAAGAAATCCCAATGCGACTTGGCGTGGTGATTCGGGTTCATCGCCACGAAACCATAATGATGAAGGAAGCCGGGATAGACACGACGACCAAAACCGGGGTAGTTCGCCGGTACGCGGGAAATCACGTGCTGTTCGAACCACTCAATATTGTGTTTGGTCGCGTAGTCATTGACCTTTGACGGGTTCACGCGTGTGTCGATTGGCCCGCCCATCATCACCATCGATTTCGGACGCATCGGGTCATTGTGCGCAGCCATCAGGCTCACAGCACACATCACCGGAACCGTCGGCTGACACACCGAAATCACATGTACGTTCGGCCCGAGCGACTGCAGAAATTCGATGACGTATCGCACGTAGTCGTCAAGATGGAAGAGTCCTTCCGACAACGGCACGATGCGCGCATCGCGCCAGTCCGTAACGAACACCTCATGGTGCTGGACCAGCGAACGAACCGTGTCGCGCAACAGCGTGGAATGGTGCCCCGACAGCGGCGCAACAAGCAAGATACGTGACTCGCCCTTAGCGCCGACTTTTGAAAAACGTCGCAACTGGCAAAACGCCTTTTCTTCGACGACCATTTCCTCGACGGCGTGCGTATGCTCGTCCACAACAACGCTGTGAATACCGAAAGGCAACTTCGGATACTCCTGCGACAGTCGCATCGTCAATTCGCTGGACGCAGCCAGCCAATCGCTCGCGGGCATATCTTTCCACGGATTGCCGGACGATTGCGCCCAGTTCATGCCCATTTGTGCGGCAAACCGCATCGGCGCACCGAGGGACTTTTGCATTTCGTGAAAGGCGTACAGCATCGTTTCTCTTCTCTCGTCTTCTCGTGTCGTTGTTATAGGTGGCTAAATCGAGCTCAAGCCGCGATTCAAGTCTTCTCGCAAGTCGCTCTGCGACTCCAGCCCTACGGCTACGCGAATCAGGGTATCAGTAATGCCTGACGCATCCCTTGCCGCCTGACTCATGCGCGAATGCGTGGTGCTCGCCGGATGCGTAATGGTTGTCTTCACATCACCCAGATTGCCCGTGATGGACATGATCTTGACCGCGTCAATCACCTTCCACGCTTCGGCCTTGCCGCCCTTCACGGAGAACGACAGCACTGCCCCGCCCCCCGATTGCTGACGCTTGGCCAGTGCGACGTTTGGGTGCGAATCGAGGAACGGATAGTTCACTTTCGCGACCTTGGGATGCTCGGCAAGCCATTCGGCTAAAGCCAGTCCGTTTTCGCTGTGCGCACGCATGCGAATCGGCAGCGTCTCCAGCCCCTTCAAGATCACCCACGCGTTGAACGGAGCCATCGACGGTCCCGTCGTGCGCAAAAAGTTGTAAACGCGTTCGCGGCACAACTCCTTCGTGCCCACCAGCGCGCCGCCCATCACGCGGCCCTGACCATCGAGATGCTTCGATGCGGAATGCACCACAACATCCGCGCCGAGTGACAACGGTCGTTGCAGAATCGGTGTGCAGAAACAATTGTCAACGGCAAACACAGCGCCGACTTTGCGCGACATCTCGGCAATGGCTGCAATATCGAACACTTCCGCGGTCGGGTTCGAGGGCGTCTCTAGAAACACGAGCTTGGTGCCAGGCTTGATCGCCGCAGCCCACGCATCGAGCGACGTGCTGTTGACCACTTCGCAGGTCACGCCAAACTTGCCCATCACCGGCGGGCCGAACACGTTGAGCGTTGAGCCAAACACGCTGCCACTGGTAACGATGTGATCGCCGACCGAACACAGCGTCATCGCGAGCGTTGAAATCGCGGCCATTCCGGTGCTTGCGGCAATGCAGGCTTCCGCGCCTTCAAGCGCAGCAAGGCGCTGCTCGAACATATCCACCGTCGGATTGGTGAAGCGTGAATAGATGTAGCCAGGCTCTTCACCCGTGAAGCGTTTGGCCGCCATCTCGGCGCTCTCGTGGACGAAGCTGACCGTTGGAAACAGCGCTTCCGAATGTTCGTTGAACGACGTACGCATGCCGCCTGCGCGGATGGCTAAGGTGTCGAGAGAGTATTCGTGATCAATCATTTGCTCTATCCCGAATGTATGGCTGCATAAATAACTGTGCCGATGATTGCGATTAGTGACAAAAACCAAACACTCATCGCAAGCGCCTTTGCTAAGCTACCGCGAAGAACTAAACCCACGAAACGTGCCATACCTTCGGTTGCTGGCAGCGCACCCACCATCATAGTCACCGCCGCACCGAGACGCCAATCAAGCGCAAAAAGCAGAGCAGCGAACCCCCAAAAGACGCCCAAAACGAAACCGACACTCTTCAGCGCGTCGAATGGTTGCGTCACTGATCCGACCCCACCAGCTCACCCCGCGATTCATCGCGTGAAGTCGCAAGGCCTTGCAAAAATTGAGGAGTAATGTCGCCGGTGACGTAGCAACCATCAAAGCACGACGCATCAAAATCTTCAATCGCGGGATTGCCTGCGCGGATCGCGCGCTTCATGCCTTCGATGGTTTGATAAATCACGCGTTCTGCGCCGATTTCGGTGGCGACCTGTTCGTGCGTTTTGCCGACAGCGATCAGCTCAGACGGTGTGGGCATGTCGATGCCGTACACATTCGGGTAAATCACAGGTGGCGCAGCGCTGGCGAAGAACACTTTCACCGCGCCCGCTTCCCGCGCCATCTGCACGATCTCGCGACTCGTTGTGCCGCGCACAATCGAGTCGTCAACCAGCAGCACCGTTTTGCCTGCGAATTCGCTGGCAATCGGATTTAATTTTTGTCGCACGCTTTTCTTGCGCATCGCCTGACCGGGCATGATGAAGGTGCGGCCGACGTAGCGGTTTTTCACGAAACCTTCGCGGTAGGGCCGACCAATTTTCGAAGCGAGTTCGAGCGCACTGGGTCGGGATGAATCGGGGATGGGAACAACGACGTCAATCGTCTCCCAATCCGGCAGCTTCATCACCTCATTGGCGAGCTCGTTGCCCAGGCGAATGCGCGCTTCGTACACACTGATGCCGTCGATGACCGAGTCGGGTCGTGCAAGGTAGACGTATTCAAAAATGCAGGGATGCAGCTTCGGGTTGTCAGCGCATTGTTTCGCATGAATATCGCCTGCGAAATCGATGAACAGCGCCTCACCGGGCGCAACGTCGCGCTCGAATTTAAAGCCCAGCACGTCGAGCGCAACCGTCTCGCTGGCCACCGCATATTCCGGCCCGGCCATCGTGTCGTTACGGCCATAAACCATCGGGCGAATGCCGTGCGGATCGCGGAAGGCAACCAGTCCATAACCGGCAATCATGGCGAGTACGGCGTACGCGCCGCGACAGCGTTGATGCACACCACGCACTGCGGTAAAAATCTTTTCTGGCGTTAATTTCACGCCCTGTGCCGCGCGCTCAAGCTCCAGCGCAAACACGTTGAGCAACACTTCCGAATCGGAGTTCGTGTTGATATGTCGTGCGTCAACGTTGAACAACTCGCGCTTGAGCGATTCGCCGTTGGTCAAATTGCCGTTGTGCGCGAGCGTGATGCCGAATGGCGAATTCACGTAGAACGGTTGCGCTTCGGCGGAAGAGTCGGCGCAACCCGCCGTAGGATAACGCGCATGCCCTAAGCCCATTGTGCCCTGTAATTCGCGCATATTGCGGGTGCGAAACACA
>JAYWAQ010000476.1:0-11880 GCA_043782305.1 Burkholderiales bacterium | reverse complement strand
CTCTACGCCACCAGCTCTGGCAGCGCTGCCAGCAATTGATCCATTTCGTCCGGCTTGCCGACTGAAATGCGCAACGTGTTAGCCATCAACGGATGCTGCGCCGAAACGTTTTTCACCAGAATGCCGCGCGCTTTCAGGCCTTCGTATACCACTGTGGCGTCGGGAAATCTGGCCAAGACGAAGTTCGCGACTGACGGGAAAGGCGTGACCCCTGGCAATCCTGACAACGCCGCAAACAGCCGCTCGCGCTCAGCAATCATTGACGCGGCGTGGCGTTTTAACTCGTCGTAATGATCGAGCATCACGGTCGCGGCGACCTGCTGCAACACGCCGACGTTGAACGGGCCGCGCACTTTGTCGATCTCGTTGATCCATTCCGGCGCGCCGAACGCGTAGCCCAGGCGCACGCCCGCTAGGCCGATTTTCGAAAGCGTGCGCATAACCAGCAGATTCGGAAATTCGTCGAGCCGCGACATCCATGAGCGCTGGGCAAATGGCTCGTAGGCTTCATCGATCACAACCAGGCCCGGCGTGGCACGGATGATCTCGGCCACGGCTTCGTCCGGATACGCATTGCCCGTCGGATTGTTGGGAAATACGATCCAAACGAGCTTCGGCTGCTCGCGCTGGATTGCGGCCAGTGTGGCATCGAGATCAAGCGAGAAGTCTGCGTTGAGTGGCACGCTGACGTAGCGCCCGGCCACCGCGTTCGCAGCATTTTTGAACACCGCAAACGAAGGCTCCATCGACAGCACCGTGCCGCCACCCGCTATCGTCGCCATCGAAATCATGGTGATGATTTCGTCCGAGCCGGAGCCGAGAATGATGCCGTGATGCGCGGCGATGCCGAGCTTCTGGCGCAGCTTGGCTTTGAGTTGAGGCGCGGCAGGATCGGGGTAGCGATTGAACGCGGCGTCGGAGACAGCCTTTGCCAGCGCGGCGCGCATCGCAGGCGCGGACTGTGGCGAGTCGAGATGGTTGTCCTCCATCAGTTCGATCTTGATCCCCGTCCACGGCGGTGTGACCGGGTAGGCGCGCATGGCCTGCACTTCGGGGCGGATGGTTTTGGCAATGAACTCAGATGTACTCATATCGATTCTCGTCCCCTCTCCCCTTGTGGGAGAGGGTTAGGGTGAGGGGTAGGTTGGAATGAAGAGTAGCCTTGGCGTTGCCGCACACATCCCCCTCACCCCAACCCTCTCCCGCGAGGGGAGCGGGGGAAAACAGTAGCTACATTCTCAATTCGGCAGCGCGCGCATGCGCCTGCAAACCTTCGGCGTACGCGAGCGTGGCAGCAGCCTTACCGAGCGTCTTTGCGCCCTGCGCTGATGCATAAATGATGCTCGTACGCTTCTGGAAGTCATAGACACCGAGCGGTGACGAGAAGCGGGCCGAGCGTGAGGTAGGCAGTACGTGATTGGTGCCTGCGACGTAATCACCTAGCGCTTCGCTGCTGCCGTAACCCATGAAAATGGCACCTGCGTGGCGCAATAGCGGCAGCAGTCTTTCCGGGTCAGCCACGGACAATTCAAGGTGCTCCGGCGCGATGCGATTACTGATCTCGCAGGCCTCTTTGAGTGAGCGCGTCTTGACGATGGCGCCGCGACCGGCGAGCGAAGCCGCGATGATGTCTTTACGTGGCATCGTCGGCAGCAATTTTTCGATGCTTGCCTGAACTGCGAAGATCAGCGCGTCACTCGGTGTGAGCAAAATCGACTGCGCGACTTCATCGTGTTCGGCTTGAGAAAACAAGTCCATCGCGACCCAGTCGGGATTCGCATTTTCATCGGCAATCACGAGAATTTCTGACGGCCCGGCGATCATGTCGATGCCGACAATGCCGAACACGCGGCGTTTCGCGGCGGCGACATAGGCATTGCCGGGGCCGACGATCTTGTCGACCTGCGGCACGGTGGCCGTGCCGTACGCCATTGCGCCAACCGCCTGCGCGCCCCCAATCGTGAACACGCGATCAACGCCTGCCAGATGCGCGGCAGCGAGCACGGTTGCGTTTTTCACACCATCGGGCGTCGGCACGACCATGATGATTTCGCGAACACCTGCAACTTTTGCAGGGACTGCATTCATCAAGAGCGACGACGGGTATGCCGCCTTGCCGCCCGGCACGTAAAGGCCCACGCGATCCAGCGCTGTGATCTGCACACCGAGCTGCGTGCCGTCGGGCTCGGTGTAGCGCCAGCTCTCTGCGATCTGGCGGCGGTGATAGGTCTCAATACGATCGCGGGCCAACATCAGCGCGGCTTTCAATTCGGTATCAAGCGCATCGAACGCGGTTTTCATCTCGTCTCTTGAGAGTTCAAGCGTTGCCATCGACGGCGCATCCAGTCGGTCAAATTTGCGCGTGTAGTCGAGCACTGCCGCATCGCCACGAATGCGTACGTCAGCCAGAATTTCGGCCACTCTTGCGTCCACGCCTGAGTCCAGCGCGCCCGCGTGATGCGTCAGTGCATCAAGCGAGGCGGTGAAATCAGAGGAGCTGGAATTGAGGAGTTTCATGAGACTTAAATGGTTTATCAGCTTTTGTCTATAAGACAGCCTGCACGAGGGCTACATCATATTTTTCAAGTTTATCGATAAATAGCGTAAATTAGCTGTAGCCCTCGTGCAGTAAGCGTTTCGTTAAAAAGCTGTATGACAAAAGCAATTCACTTTTTTGTTGTGGGAGCGGTTTTGCCGCGATTGCGGTTCGCGGCCAGATTCGTGATGTGGCCGCTCCCACAGACACCTTACGCTCTCGCATCAATCGATTTCGCAAAGCTCTCGATGATCGGCATCAGCGCATCGCGTTTGGTCTTGAGCGCTGCCTGATTGACGATCAGTCGAGCTGAAATATCGGCGATTTTTTCGACGGCTTTCAGGTTATTCGCCTTCAAGGTTGCGCCGCTGCTGACCACGTCGACAATCGCGTCGGCCATGCCAACCAATGGTGCCAACTCCATCGATCCGTAGAGCTTGATCAGATCAACGTGCACGCCTTTTTTCGCGAAGTGAGCGCGGGCCGTTTTGATGTATTTCGTCGCCACGCGAAGCCTGCGTCCACGGAGCACCAGCGCTTCGTAGTCGGTGGTGTCCGGCACCGCGACCATCAAACGGCATTTGGCGATGTTCAGATCGAGCGGTTCATACAGGCCCGACAAATCGTCTTCCATCAAAATGTCCTTGCCGGAAATCCCGATGTCGGCGCCGCCTTGCTGCACGTAGGTCGGGACATCACTTGCGCGGACGAGCACCACGCGTACGTCATCGCGCTCAGTCGCGAGAATCAATTTGCGTGAAGACTCCGGGTCTTCCAGTACGTCGATGCCCGCCGTACGCAGCAGCGGACGCGTGTCGTCAAGGATACGGCCCTTCGACAGAGCAAACGTAATCATGTCGAGATGCGCTCAATGGTTGCGCCGAGACCGATCAATTTGTCTTCAATGTGCTCATAGCCACGGTCAAGGTGATAGATACGATCGATCATCGTGGTGCCGCTGGCACAGAGTCCCGCGATGACAAGGCTGGCGGACGCACGGAGATCGGTCGCCATCACATTCGCGCCCTTGAGCGATGCGACGCCTTGCACAACGGCTGTGTTACCGGTGACTTCGATATTTGCGCCGAGACGCGATAGCTCTGACACATGCATCATGCGATTTTCGAAAATGTTTTCGGTCATCACGGCGGTGCCGTCGGCGACGACGTTCATCGCCATCAACTGCGCCTGCATGTCGGTCGGGAACGCCGGGTACGGCGCGGTTTTAACGCTCACTGCCTTGAGCGGGCCTTTGCGCGCGACGGTGATCGACGTGCCGCTCACGCTGATTGAGCAACCAGCGTCGCGCAGCTTGTCGAGGATCGCTTCCATCGCGGCGACAGGCGCGTCGAGCAAGGTGATCTCGCCGCCGACCGCCGCGACGGCGCAAGCGAACGTGCCTGCCTCGATGCGATCCGGCATCACGCGGTAGGTGGCGGTGTGCAAATCCTCAACACCGGTGATCGTGATGCTGTCGGTGCCTGCGCCTTTGATGTTTGCGCCCATCGCGATCAGGCAATTGGCGAGATCAACGACTTCAGGTTCGCGCGCGGCGTTTTCGATCACGGTGACACCGTCTGCCAGCGTTGCGGCCATCATGATGTTTTCGGTGCCGGTGACGGTGACCATGTCCATGACGATGCGTGCGCCCTTCAGGCGACCACCCGGCGCGCGGGCGTTGATGTAGCCACCGTCGAGCGTGACCTCGGCGCCCATCGCTTCGAGGCCTTTGAGGTGCTGGTCAACGGGGCGTTGCCCAATGGCGCAGCCGCCGGGCAACGAGACACGCGCCTCTCCCCAGCGCGCAACAAGCGGACCGAGCACGAGCACCGATGCACGCATCGTTTTGACGAGGTCGTATTCAGCGACTGGTTTCGCCAAAGTGCTGGCATCAATTTCGATGCGATGCGTTTCTGTGCGTGCAGCCGTGACGCCCATCTGATTGAGCAAGCGCACAATGGTACGGGTGTCGTTCAGGTTCGGCACGTTGGTGAACGCCACCGGCGCTTTGACCAGCAGCGATGAGCACAAAATGGGCAGCGCTGCGTTCTTGGCGCCGGACACGCGAACCGCGCCGCGCAAAGGGCCGTTGCCCGTGACGCAGAGCTTATCCATTGCTGCCGCCTGGGCCGGATTTTGCTGCCCATTGCTCGGGCGAGAACGTTTTCATCGAAAGTGCGTGCACTTCCGCTTGCATGCGATCGCCCAGCGCCGCGTAAACACGCTGATGCTGCTTGATCATCGACAGGCCCTGAAATTCGGAGCTGACAATCGTGGCATAAAAGTGCTGACCGTCACCTTCGACCTCAATGTGAGCGCAAGGCAGAGCCGCGACGATGTAATTTTTTAGCGTATCTGGAGTAAGCATTACTGCCTCAATTTGTAACCCGTCGCGAGCATCCGCATGGCGACAATGGAGAGAAGAACGACGAAGAACATGACGACCGACAGCGACAGCCACGGACTCACATCTGAGAGGCCGAAAAAGCCGAAACGAAAGCCGTCGATCATGTAGAAAAACGGATTGAAGTGCGACAAACCCTGCCAGAAAGCGGGCAGCGAATGAATCGAATAGAACACGCCCGACAGAAACGTGAGCGGCATGATGATGAAATTCTGGAAGAGCGCGAGATGGTCAAATTTTTCCGACCAGATGCCCGCGATCAAGCCGAGCGTTCCCATGATGGCGCTGCCGCCCGCTGCGAAGGCAATCACCCAGAATGGATGCAGCACACTGGCCGGGATAAAGGGTAAGGTGATGAGCCAAACGCCCAGGCCGACGCAGAGTCCACGCACCATCGACCCGCCCACATACGCACAGAAAATCTCCAGCGACGTAATCGGCGGCAACAGAATGAAGATCAGGCTTCTCATCATCTTTGACTGAATCAGTGATGAGGAGCTGTTGGCAAATGCGTTCTGCAACACCGCCATCATGATGAGGCCAGGGATCAGGAATTCACCGTAGCTAACGCGTCCATCAAATACCTTCGCGGTGCCTTGAAGCACATGCGAAAAAATCAGCAGGTAGAGCAACGTCGTCACGACGGGGGCTACAACCGTTTGCGCGGCGACCTTCCAGAAACGGAGACACTCCTTGTAGAAAAGCGCCTGAAAACCCGGTCCCAGCAGCTGTGAAGAGTGGCGCGCGACGGGTGACGCGATGACCCGGGGCGCATCGGTCGGGTTGGCTTCTGTTGCCACGGGGTTCATGCGGCCTCCTTTGACGTCAGGCGCAAAAACGCCTGCTCCAGATCGGCTTCGCCAAGCTTCATTTCCTTGATTGCGATATTGGCATCGCGAAATGCCGCGAGCATCGATTCGAGCTCGGCGTATCCACTGAGCGTAAAGCCCACGGCACCGCTCGCTTGCGTTTCAGCGCGATCCTGCCACGCAGCTGGCAGCGCAGCAGCGGACACTTGGACGGTGATACCGGCCATGCCGCGCAACAAATTGGCCGTCGTGTCGAGTGCGACGACTTCACCATTCTTAAGCATCGCGACACGAGTGCACATTGCTTCAGCCTCTTCGATGTAATGCGTTGTCAGGATGATCGTGCTGCCCTCCCGGTTCAAGCGCTTGATGAAGGTCCAGAGGTTCTGCCGCAGCTCAACATCAACGCCAGCCGTGGGCTCATCGAGCACTACGACGGGGGGTTTGTGCACGAGTGCCTGACCCACCAGCACGCGGCGCTTCATGCCGCCGGACAGCGCGCGCATGTTGGCGTTGGCCTTGTCGGTCAAATCGAGGTGATGCAGGATTTCATCGATCCATGCGTCGGCTTTGGTGACGCCGTAATACTTGGCCTGAATCGCGAGCGTTTCACGCACTGTGAAAAACGGATCGAACACCAGCTCCTGCGGCACGACGCCGAGATTTCTGCGGGCATCGCGATAATCAGAAATCGTGTCGAACCCCATGATTTTCGCGGTCCCGCTGTCGGCGCGCGTGAGCCCGGCCAGGATGCTGATGAGGGTGGTTTTGCCGGCGCCGTTCGGGCCGAGCAGAGCAAAAAACTCGCCCTGCTCAACACGCAATGAAACATGGTTGAGCGCGCGAACGCCGGGAAACGACTTGCTGACGTCGACTAAATCAACGGCAGGAACGGTAGAAGCAGAAATCACGAAAGCCTTCAGTTAAGCCTTGTGATTTTAGGGCAGTGCGCGCCTCGGTGAGCTCCGAACCGCTAGAACAGCGCTTCGACGTCGTAGGCGGATGCCAGTGTCGCCAGCTTTGAGGTCAAACCGACCACCCGGCATTGCGGTCCAGCCGCGCGCTTGAGTGCGGTAATCAGGGCGAGCCCCGCCGAGTCGACTTCCGTCACGGCAGATACGTCAATACGCTCTTTGCCGGCGGCGGCCGATGAATACGTGTCCCACACGGTGGGCACGTTGGCAAAGGTGAGCGCGCCGGAGAGCTGCATTTACTTGTTTTTAGACTGTAGTTGTTTGATCAGCGCATCCACGCTCTGATCACGCACGACGGTATTGAACTCGTCACGATAATTGGTAACGAGGCTGACACCAGCTACGATGATGTCATAGGCTTTCCAGCTACCGTCCGCGCCTTTTTCCAGCGAATAATCAATTGGAATGCCTTGACCATTGGCCTGGTTGATCACGGTTTTAACCGTGACGTCCGACTCGCCAGCTGCCATGCGCAAAGGTTTGTAGTCAATCGTGTTGTTCTTGAAATTCGACAGCGCGCCAGAATAGGTGCGCACCAAAAGCGTCTGGAATTCTTTGGTCAATGCCGCTTGCTGTTCAGGCGAAGCTTTGGCCCAGTTGCGACCCATCGCGAGTTGCGTCATGCGGGAGAAGTTGAAGTTCGGGAGCAATTTGCTCTCGATCAATTCCTTGAGCTTCGCCGCGTTGCCGAGGATCGCGGGATCGCTCTTGAGCACCGTGGTTACGGAAGTTGCCGCCGTCTTGACGACGTCGTCTGGCCCGGTTTGCGCGAAGACCGATGTCGTCGCCATGACTGCGACCGAGGCGAACATCGCGACAAATTTGTTACGTTTCATACTGCTCTAATTCCTTTATTCATCTTTTGGACGTTTGCCGTCCAGCACGAGACTCTGTCGCCGCTGCAAGAACGCAGAGCGCAAAAATGTGTAGCGATCCAGTGCTGCGTCGTTCATCAGCGCCTCCGCCGGGAAGAGCCCGACTCGTGCATCAACCGCACGCACGCCCATTAACGAGTTGCGCACCGGGACGGATGACAAACGTGAGATCGGGTCATACAAACCTTCGGGATAGCGTGCAATGGCGTCTCGCAGCGACGACGGCCCGAGGAACGGGATCACCAGATACGGACCGGCACCGATTCCCCAGTAACCGAGCGTCTGGCCCAAATCTTCATTGCCACGCTCGATTCCCAGCGCACTGGCGTGGTCAAAAATACCGCCGAAACCGAGCGTCGTGTTGATCACGACGCGGCCCAAGTCGTCGCCCAGTTTGGCACCCTTGAGCTGTAGCAAATCGCTGACCACTGATTGCGCATCGGCTGCGTTCTGAAACACATTGCTCAAACCCGTTTTCACGAGGTTCGGCACGACGGCGTCGTAGCCTCTGGCAATCGGCTTCAAGAGGTAATGATCGAACGTGTTGTTGAACGAATAAACACCACGATTGATGGGCTCCAGCGGGTCGCCGGGCGCGGCTGCACGGAACGTTGCGCAGCCGGACAGCGCCAGCGCGCCGAGGCCCGCGACAAAGCTTGCGCGGACACTGGACGCGATGAAAATACGACTCATGGTTTGGCTCCGGGTGCAGGGGTAGGCGTGGGCGTGGGCGTTGGTGCGGCGGTGGGCGCGGGAGTTTCCTGCGCCTTGTTAAACATAAACTGCGAAATCAGTTTTTCGATCTGCACGGCCGACTGCGTCTTCTTGATGAAGTCCTCATCCTTGAGCATCACCGTGTCACCACCGGCCTCAAGGCCGATGAATTGATCGCCGAGTAGCCCGGAGGTATTGACCGTGGCGATAGTGTCACGGCTGAACTGATATTCAGGGAACAAGTGCAAACGAACGATGGCTTCGTACGTCTTTTTATCTAGGCGGACCGATTCGACACGACCGACAACAACACCCGCCGTTTTGACCTGTGCACGCGGTTTCAGCGCGCCGATGTTGTCGAAGCGTGCTTCAAGTTCATAGCCCTTACGATCCTCATTGAAGGTCAGCAAATTACCAACTTTTAACGCGAGAAATAAGAGCGCAGCCAGCCCAATCGCCACAAAAATACCCACCCAAAGATCAATTGCTTTTCTATTCACTTATCCACCTCCGCCACGGAACATGAGTACCGTCAGCACAAAATCCAGGGCCAAAATTGCAAGGGCTGAGGTCACCACCGTGCGCGTCGTAGCGGCGGAAACGCCCTCTGCGGTTGGTGTTGCATCATAGCCTTCGAACACTGCAATCAAACTGATCGCAACAGCAAACACCACGCTTTTAATGACGCCGTTCAAGATGTCATGCTGCCAGTCAACAGCGGCGGCCATTTGCCCCCAATACGCACCACTGTCGATGCCAATCAGACGCACGCCGACGAGATAACCGCCATAAATACCGAGCGTTGAAAACAGCGCGGCGAGCAGCGGCAAGGAAATCACGCCGCCCCAGAAGCGTGGCGCCACGACGGGGGCGATCGGGTCAACCGCCATCACTTCCATTGCGGCGAGCTGTTCGGTAGTTTTCATCAATCCGATTTCGGCGGTCATCGCGGAACCAGCCCGGCTGGCGAATAACAGCCCGGCCACCACGGGCCCAAGTTCGCGTACCAGCGAGAGCGCAACCAGCATGCCCATCGATTCCGTCGCGCCGAAGCGCACCAGCGTTTCATAACCCTGAAGCGCGAGCACCATGCCAATGAACAGTCCGCTCATCAATATGATGATGAGCGAGAGGACCCCCGCCTGATAAATCTCACGCAGCAATAGCTGTGGTCGCGCGAAAGTGGTGCCGCTCAGGCGCAGCACGGCCATCAGAAAGCGCGTCGCGAAACCCAGACGTGCGATGCCCCCGGTTACGGATCCGCCCAGATTGGTGAGGATTCGGAGGATGCCGTTCAAGCGAAATCCTCAGCCAGCGCTTTAGACGGGTAGTGGAAGCCCACGGGGCCGTCCGGTTGGCCGTCGACGAACTGGCGCACGAACGGATCGGTGCTGGCTTTGATCGCCTCAACGTCGCCGTGCGCAACCACTTTGCCCTCGGAAACAAAGTAAATGTAGTCAACGATTTTGAGTGATTCCGCGATGTCGTGCGTGACCAGAATCGAGGTCATGCCGAGCGCATCGTTTAAGCGGCGAATGAGCTGACCCACAACTGATAACGAGATTGGATCAAGTCCCGCAAAAGGCTCATCGTAGAGCGCGATTTGCGGGTCAAGCGCGATGGTGCGCGCAAGCGCAACGCGTCGCGCCATACCGCCGGAGAGCTCACTGGGCGTCAATTTCGCAGCACCGCGCAAGCCGACCGCGTTTAATTTCATGAGCACGAGGTCGTGGATAACTTCTTCGGGCAACCCGGTGTGTTCGCGCATCGGAAACGCGACGTTTTCAAACACGGTTTGATCGGTGAACAAGGCGCCGAACTGAAACAACATGCCGAGTCGGCGCCGGTGCACATACATCTGGTCATGATCCATCGCCGCGACCGATTGACCACTCACCAGTACGTCGCCACTGGTGGCGCGAATTTGCCCGCACAGGAGCCGCAGAATCGTGGTTTTCCCGCAGCCGGAACCGCCCATGACAGCGACCAGTTTGCCGCGCGGCACGATGAGATTGATCCCCGACAGAATTTGCCGTGCTTTGGTGTATCCGAAGCTGACGTTCTTCAGTTCAACGAGCGTTTCGCAAGTGGCGGCCGACGTGGCGGCGGTGAGAGAAGAATCGGAGTCCAATGTCATACAAAGTATTGTATCGGGGTGGTCATTTTTTTCTACAGCTTTACGTTGAATCGACCAATATACGTGGGCTAGGCAGATTTTCTTCCACTAATCGACTTTTGGCCAAAAGGGCATCTAGCCCAATTGCGACAGTTATTTATCGAAAAAGCTGTTAGCGCTCTGGCTTCAATTTTTCAGCCAATGCGTAGAGCGCTTCACGCGATTCCCCGGTAATTTTTGCCGCGAGTTTTGCGGCTTTGGCGGGTGGCAACTCTTCGAGCAAAGTTTTCAACAGTTTTTGCGCATCAACGAACGTCTGTGTCGGCGCACTCGTTGTCCCCGCCACCACAATGACAAACTCGCCGCGCAAACGTTCCGCATTGGCAACACGCCACGCGTCAATCTCGCCCGCAGGGAGCGCTACGATGGTCTCGAATTTTTTGGTCAATTCGCGTGCGATCACCACGCGGCAATCGGCTGGCAAGCCCGTGGCAAGGGCCTGAAGCGTTTTGTCGGCGCGATGCGGCGACTCGAAAAACACCGTGGTTTCGACGCGCGCTGCGATGCGTTCTACAAAAAGGGCTAACGACGTTTGCGTCACCGGTGCAAAGCCGACGAACGTAAACGCAGTGGACTCGAGCCCCGCCACCGACAGCGCAGCCGTGACCGCACTCACGCCGGGGATCGGAATAATCGGAAACCCTGCTTCACGAACCGCCGTCACGAGCCGAGCGCCAGGGTCGCTAATGGCGGGGGTCCCGGCGTCGCTGGCGTAGGCCACTGCTTCGCCTGCCGCCAGCCGCGCAATCACCGAATCGGCCGCTGCGCGCTCGTTGTGCTCGCGCACGGAGAACAAAACCGGGGCCGGAATACCGAGCAGGCGCAGCAGGTCGCGCGTGACTCTCGTGTCCTCGCAGGCGATCACGGGGACGCGCGTGAAGACGGAAACGGCGCGTGCAGTGATATCACTCAAATTCCCCAACGGCGTCGCCACTACATACAATGCAATTTCAAATTCTGACGGTTCGGACATCGCGTTTATGAGTGTAGGTTGGCAATTCAAAGCATGCTCAGAAGCCCGTCTGGCCTCGGCTCTGCTTGGGGTGTGGATTTCGACTATGCCGGTCAGCGCGCAAACAGTTGCGCCCGGCGTCACGGCAGCGGATTTGCCTCGCACTTTAGCGCAAGCGCCAGATTCCAGGCCGCAAACTTTGCGCGTCGTCGTGCTGTTACCGCTTGACAACGCGCAATTGCGCCGCGCCGCGAGCGTGGTGCGGGATGGCGTTGGCGCGGTGTTCGCGACTCGCAAAGCCGAGATCAATGTCGTGGAATGTGCGTATGGCGTCGACGGCGTGGTGCAGGCTTACTTGCGCTGCGTGACGCCCGACACCGACTGGATCATCGGGCCGCTCGGGCGCACGGACGTCGCTGCGTTAGCGCTCGCGAAGTTGC
>JAYWAQ010000475.1:0-1505 GCA_043782305.1 Burkholderiales bacterium | reverse complement strand
AAGGCGGATTGAGAAGGTTAGGCGTGTGACCGTTAGGTCGCGATGATTCGTTCTACCAACGGCGAGGCATGAGAGTAGGTGAGTAATGCCTCGTGAGTGGCCCGGGTCACCGCCACGTAGGCCAGTCGCACGTCGTCTTCAAGCGTGCTGTGTTGTCCAGTAAACCAACCCAATCCTCGAATCGCTACGCAAGGGAATTCGAGGCCCTTCGCATTGTGCATAGTGAGCAGGCGAACTGCGTTGACATTCGATTGAACGCGGTTTTTTCGTTCGCTCGCGATGTCAGCTGGAATGTCCAGACGTTTTAGCGCCCGAGCGAATTGCTCGCCGATGTGATGGGTGGGAAAAAGCACAGCGAGCTGAGCCCACGCGTAGCCTGCTTTGTTGCGCGCCACAATCCACTCGGCAATCGCGTGACCTTCGCCGTCAAAGCTCTGGCATTTGCGCACCACGGGCTCGATGCCATCGCGACCGCCATCCTGCGGCACCAAGATCGGGTCTTCGTCGTCCGCGCTCATGCCGGGGGCTGCGATGATGTCAGCTGCGAAGCGTCGGGCAAAGCTTAGTATCTGGGCGGTGTTGCGGTAGTTCACCTTGAGCACCGTGGTGCGACCCTTGGCATCGATACCAAGCTGGCTCCACACCGGTCGAGTGCGCCCTTTGTAGATCGCCTGCATGTCGTCGTAGCAAATCATCATGGCGCGGGTGTCGGGGCTCACCATCTTTGCAGCAAGTGCCAGCCACTGCGGCTCAAAGTCATGCGCTTCATCAATCAGCACGGCGTCGTACTGACCGGACGGAATGAGGCCGCGTTCGACTGCGGTGAGCACAGCGTTGACGCTCGCGGCGAGCCAACCGGCAAAGTCTGCTTTCGCAAAATCACTGCGGTTTGGGGCTACGATGTCAAATTCCTCGAGCATTCGCAAGCACCACGAATGAAAGGTTGAAACCGTGACGCGATCCTCAATACCCCGATCCTGCATGGCGTTGTCAAGGCGACCTGCGATGCCATTACCAAAGCAAAGAATCAGCACAGGACGCGTCGCCGCGCGAGCGATATGCTCGGCGCGGAAGGCAAGCACCAGCGTTTTACCGGAACCAGCTACGCCGCGCACGATGCGATGACCCGAACCCATACTGCGCGCAAGCAGCTCCTGCTGCAAATCCATCACGCTCAGCATGCGATCTGCCGCAGCGTCCGGATCCGCTGCGTCAGTTGCGTTGAAATCATCAAACGGCAGCGCGATCTGGGTGATGCGTACCTCGGGGAACAGCAGCGCCCGAATGCGGTCCACCTGCGGCAACGACAACGCAGGGCGCTGCGGCATCGACATTAACGCCCATACCTGCGCGCAAAAACGCTCCGGCTCGACAGTTTCGGCCATCTCATCACGAAAAATGCAGCGATGACCGGGCAGCACTTCGCCCAGTTCGGCCTGCTCATACTGCCGTCTTGTGATGTTGGTAAATACGACGCCGAATCCGAACGAGAGCGCGGCGCGGCC
>JAYWAQ010000474.1:0-11985 GCA_043782305.1 Burkholderiales bacterium | reverse complement strand
CTGCGTCACATCGAGCAAACGCGATGGTGACGGGCGGGTGACACTGAACGTAAAAGGTGTGCCGAAACCGCTGCCGGTGTCGCGGGCTTATCAGCACTTGTTCAAGCAGATGTAATTGAGGGCAGCGCGCTAATGCACAAACAGCGGCAGGAGGGGCTTGCAGCATACGGTCACGCCGTGATGGCGGTCAATCCGCGTTGCTGAATGCGATTCAATCGCTTTACTCTGATGTCTTGAATAAAACGGAGCCGGGCCGGGATATTGGTCGCGAACTTTGCAGTCTAGGCTGGCGAAAGTCGTTTATAAAAATACGTCGTCGCACACAGCTCCCCGCCCGGCAACAACGCGTAATCCGGAATCACTCCGCACTCCTGCCAGCCGAGCTTTCGGTAAATGCGCTCCGCGCCATCGCTCGCCGTATCGAGCACGAGCAGCGTCTTTCCTTCGCTCAACGCCTCGGCCTCCGCCGCCACCATCAGCGCAGCGGCAATTCCCTGTTTCCGCGCACTGCGATGCACAATCATCTTCGAAATATCAGCGCGATGCGGCTGGTTCTCCGGCTGCGAAAGAACGACCTGAACGGTGCCAACTATTTCGGCCCGCTCGTTCTGCGCGACGAGCAAAACGCGTTCGTTGTTGGTCACCCCTTCCGCAACGCCACGCCAGAAACGCTCAGCTTTGTCGCGCGTCATTGGCAACATGAAACTGATCGACGCGCCGCCCTCAACGCAATCGATGAGCACGTTGCAGAGTTGATCGATTTGGGCGGGGGTGACGGAGTTGATGCGGTGAATTTTTGGCGGCTGGTTCATCGCCTTATTTTGCAGTAATTTCGAGAGTTTTTGCGCGACTCGCCGTGATCCTGTGGGCGGTCGGGAATCGAGCGCATAAACTAAACCACGCACAACTAGACGTCACACAAAAACGCCGGATCGCCCCATGAAAAAGTCGGACTCAAACGAAGATCAGTCAGCCTCGGATCTCATCACAAAAAGGATTGCCGATCTCGCCGATTGGCGCGGCGCAACGCTCAGCAGAGTGCGCCAGCTCATCAAGCAAGCGTGCCCCGACGTAGTCGAAGAGTGGAAGTGGATGGGCACGCCAGTCTGGTCACACAACGGCATCATCTGCACCGGCGAATCCTACAAGCACAAAGTGAAGCTCACCTTCGCCAAGGGCGCGTCGCTCAAGGACCCGACCCACCTCTTCAACTCAAGCCTTGACGGGAATGTTCGTCGGGCGATTGATATTTTTGAAGGAGCGGAAGTGGATGCGGGCGCGTTCAACGCGCTTATTCTGGAAGCGATGGCGGTCAACGGAGCTGGCAAAGCGAAAGCTGCGAATAAAGCGAAGTCCTGATTCAATCACACATATAAAATAGCATATTTGCTATACTGTTCACGTGCAATGGACAATCACCTTTCATAGCGATAACGTCGAATCCGAGATTCTCGCGATGGCTGATGGTTTTCTTTCTCGCTTCGTCCGTTACGCCGAACGCATGGAAATTTACGGCCCCGACCTTGGTATGCCGCACACGCGAGCGATGGGCGAAGGGCTATTTGAATTGCGGCTGAAAGCAGCGGAAGGTATTGTGCGAGTTTTCTACTGCACAGTCGTCAATCGCAAAATCGTTTTTCTGCATTCGTTCGTAAAGAAGACCGACAAAACACCGCCACGCGAACTTAAAGTCGCCCGTCAGCGCATGAAGGAGCATCAACATGCCTAGCAACCTGCAACAGTTCAAAAAGAAAGCCTTCGCCAAGCCCGGCGTTCGTGCCGCTTATGACGAGCTGACCGAAGAGTTCGCGTTTCTCGACGAAGTGCTCAAGGCGCGCACAAAGACAGGCCTGACGCAGGCCGAAGTCGCGGAACGCATGGGCACCACGCAATCCGCCGTCGCCCGCTTGGAATCAGCGAACGCGAAACATTCGCCATCGCTAGCGACGTTGCAGCGTTATGCGCAGGCGTTGGGGCATCGGGTTGAGGTTCGTTTGGTGAAGGCGTAGCGTGCAATCTCATTGCACCCAAATTGATACCAGCAACGGTTGCCCTTGCGAGCCAACGGCGGGTTGAAATGCTCCTTACTTGCTAAGCTGTCGTGATGAAAATTTACAAGTCCGCGTCATTCGCAGCTCGATCCGCCTTTTTTCTTGCGACATTTGCGTGGATACTACCGCTCGTGTTCAATCTGTTCGTAGATCAACCGGTCAGGAGTGTCGACGCTAACCCATATGAGCCGCCCAACGGAAACTTCGATGGCGACATAGTTGTCATTTACGGATAGTTCATGGCGCTTGCGGCATTCTTAAGCGCGGCTTGGCAATTGCGACGGCCACCGCGCGAAATCCTCAATTGGATGAGCGCCTTTATAGCCGGCATTTACGCATTGCCGCCAATACTCTTTGTTCTGGCAATGACACTTGCGATGGGCATTTGGCGGTAGTTCATCAGGTTCTCGGCCCTCCTGCCCGCCCCGAAGCGCGCAGTGTTGTGCGGTCGTAGATGCGTCGTCGGCACACACTCTGCGTAGCGATAGCGAAGCATTCGTGTGAGGTTGACGCATTCCGCGCAACGTGAGCACTGGAGGATCAGGCGGGCAGCAGGGGCGAGCGTTTTTAGTTACTTTTGGGGCGAATGCCAAAAGTGACTGGCCCCGCGCGGCCATGGAGCGCGCTGGTGGCAACCGTCAACGGTCATTCCACCTTCACCCTCTCCCTTACCCTCTCCCCTCAAGGGAGAGGGGACTGATTTGCGCTTCGCGAGAATGACGGCGGTGCGGGGTGATGACGGCTGTTACGCCGCAGCCCGCTCAAACACCGCCGCAAAAAACCCATCACACCCATCTTTATGCGGCAGCAAGCGCGAGTAAATTTGGCCTTCATCATCCTCGCCACCGCGCAGCGAAGACAGAACATTCGTCCACCCGGAATGCGCCTGAATGAAGCCTTCGGCGATCTTCTCGTTTTCCTCGGCAAGCAGGCTGCACGTTGCATAAACCAGCCGCCCACCGGGCCGCACCAGTTTTGACGCGGCGGCGAGGATGTTGGCCTGTTTGACGACGAGTTCTTTCACGCTGGTGGGGGATTGCCGCCACTTCAGATCGGGGTTGCGTCGTAGCGTTCCCAAGCCTGAGCAGGGTGCGTCGACGAGCACGCGATCAGCTTTGCCCGCGAATTTGTTGAGCCTGGAATCGTTTTCGTCATCAATGCGCATCGGCTGCACATTGCTGACGCCGGATCGCGCCAGGCGCGGGCCCATGTTGTCGAGGCGTTTGTCGTTGACGTCCAGCGCATAGATGCGGCCGGTGCTCGCCA
Organism: Burkholderiales bacterium; assembly: GCA_043782305.1. Taxonomy (GTDB): domain Bacteria; phylum Pseudomonadota; class Gammaproteobacteria; order Burkholderiales; family Casimicrobiaceae; genus Casimicrobium. The sequence goes on along the minus strand of JAYWAQ010000474.1, from coordinate 8,668 downwards.
TCATCGCGGCCATCGCGAGCGTTTTGCCACCGGCCCCGGCGCAAAAATCGACGACGAATTCACCGCGTTTGGCACCGACTATTCGCGCGAGCAACTGGCTGCCTTCGTCCTGCACTTCGACCGTGCCGTCCTCAAACAAGGCATGGCGCGAGATGTCGATGCGCTCGGGGCAGCGGATGCCCCACGGCGAGAGCTCCATCGCGCGCGCGTCGGCAAAGCCTTCTTTTTTCATGCGCGCGAGCACGGCGTCGCGTTTGCCCTTCAAGATGTTGACACGCATGTCGAACTGCGCAGGTTGCAAGAGCGATTCGGCGAGCGCGATGCGCTCTTCTTCACCATATTGCAGGCCGAGACGATCCCACAGCCACGCGGGCAATTCGCGCCGTGCCTGCGGGCCGAGCTCTTCGTCAATTTTCAGGAATTTTGCGTAGCGGTCTTCTTCACCGGGCGGGGCGACAACGCGACGACGAAACTGGCGCGCGAGGGCGGCCAGTGCGATGGCGACGTGTGACGCGTCTTTACCGGCGATGGCTTCGACCGAGAGGCGATGCCGAAGCCACGCGTAGTAGCCCTCGGCGACGAGCTGACGGTCGAGCGAGCCGACGCGCTGCTCGCGCAAAACGTAGGAGAGCGTGCGGTCGGCGGGGTATTCAAACTTCGATGCGGACTGGATGGCGAAGGCGAGCGCGTTGAGCGCGGAAGGTCTTAAGTACATGGCACAATTGTAGTCTGCGCTTTAACAGCTTTTCTGCTAATCAACCACTTTACAAGGGCTGGAAGCGCATTAGGCCATCTATCGACTTATGAACTTTCTCCGCGTTAGCCCAAATCAAATAGACGTTTCACTAAAAAAGCTGATGACTTCTCGCTGCTAAAAAAGCAAAGCCAAAAACGCGACGATCACAACCATCAGAAGCATAAAAATCGCATTCAGCGGCGTCAGCAACAGCGGCAGCCAGCGCCCACAACGTTTGCGCGAGCGTACTCAAGATGGCGACGTAATGCCCCATGAATTCATGAATGAATTCGCCGACTGAGGGCTGGCGAAGCGAGTTTTCCTGCCCGCAGGCGGGGCAGTATTTACCGTGTGTCGGCGTGTCGCAGCTGCCGCAGTTTGCCGGTTGGACGTGAACGTCTACTGGCGCAGTCGCAGGGATTGTGCTCGTGAGCCAATCGTAGCCGAGTGCCGCCGAGATTGGCAATCGATACGATTCTGTTCGTTGACGTCGTCAACGCGAAATGTGTCACTCCGTACTCGATTTGCATGTGGCGCACGTATAAAATTTTCACGATGCAAATTCAATGAGGAGCGCATTGGTGATCCCTCCCAATAACGTGGATCGACCTCTTGAGGAGGCCGCATTGCGCTTGCATGGCCTCATTGGTCGCGGTGGTGAAATGGGGAACAGCCTTTTCGCGATCGACATCGCGTCGCTTCCCCCAGAAGCAAAACAAACCATCAATTTGATCGCAGCTGGAGGCCCGTTTCCTTTCCCACGACATGACGGTCACCCATTTTCCAACCGCTTTGGCGACTTGCCTTCGCGCGGCGAATATCTCGAATTCACGGTGCCAACCCCAGGCGTTAGCAACAGGGGCCGACGTCGAATTGTCGCGCGACGCAGTGGCGTATTATTTTTCACCGCCTGCCACTATGAGCGAGTGCCCGGAGCGATGTCGAAACATGAACGAATCGAAGCTACGTTACAAATCGATGCAGCCTGGCGCAATGGGTTCTACGTCGTGACCGGCATGCCCCTTGCGCTACGCAACCGTATCGCCGCGTCGTTAGCTCACTTGCACTAGGCCGCTAGCGCACACATCTCCGCGATCAAATCCGCCTTGCCTTCAAAACCAATTCCGGGCAGTGACGGCAGCGTGACGTAGCCGTTCTCAACGCGAACGCCGTCCGGGAATCCGCCGTACGGCTGGAACAGATCGGGGTACGACTCGTTGCCGCCAAGGCCGAGACCGGCGGCAATCGCGAGCGACATTTGATGGCCGCCATGAGGGACGCAGCGGCTCGGCGACCAGCCGTACTCCTTCAACATTTCTAGCGTGCGCAAATACTCGACGCAGCCGTATGACAGCGCGCAATCGAACTGCAACCAGTCGCGATCTTTGCGCACACCGCCGTGACGGATGAGGTTGCGCGCATCCTGCATCGAGAACAAATTTTCTCCTGTGGCCAGCGGACCGGCGTAGCTCTCGCCGAGACGTGCCTGCAATTCGTAGTCGAGCGGATCGCCTGCTTCTTCGTACCAGAAGAGTGGATATTGCGCCATCGCCTTTCCGTAGGCGACGGCGGTTTCAAGGTCGAAGCGGCCGTTGGCATCGACCGCCAGTTGCTGCCCCGGTTTCAGCATGTTGAGCACGGCTTCGATGCGCTCGATGTCGTCTTTCAGCGGCGCGCCGCCGATCTTCATCTTTACCACGGAATAGCCGCGATCGAGATAGCTCTGCATCTCGCCGCGAAGGCCATCGAGGCCTTTGCCGGGGTGGTAGTAGCCGCCGGCTGCGTAGACGAAGACTTTCGGGTTCGCGTTGCCATTTCCATAGCGCTGCGCCAGCAATTCATGCAGCGGTTTGTTTTCAATCTTCGCGACGGCATCCCACACAGCCATGTCAATCGTGCCGACCGCGACCGAGCGTTCGCCGTGACCGCCGGGCTTCTCATTGGTCATCATGCAGGCCCAGATTTTGTGCGGATCAAGGTTCGTACCTTCATAGTTGACGAGCGATGCTGCGTCCGCTTCAAGAATGCGCGGCAGGAAGCGCTCGCGCATCAGATTGCCCTGACCATAGCGCCCGTTCGAATTGAAGCCGTAGCCAATGACCGGTTTTCCGTCGCGAATGACGTCAGTGACGACGGCGACAAGGCTCAAGGTCATCTTCGAAAAATCGATGTAAGCGTTACGGATCGCCGATTTGATCGGGCGGGTGGATTCAATGACGTTGGTGATTTTCATAGTGATTTGTATGTGAGGAGCGGCTTCGTAGCCTCGATCAAGTGAAGCTGAATCGAGGAAACGGTTTACTTATTGAGCGATGATCCACCGCAAATTTGGATGTCCTGTCCAGTGATTGCAGCGGCTTGTGGCGAGAGCAAAAAGCTCACGAGTGCGGCAACTTCTTCGGGTTGAATGAGTCTGCCAATCGGTGGCAGCTTGGGTGTGGCGCTGACGCGATTGGGATCCTTGAGCATGGCAGTTTCGGTCGCCGCCGGGGAGACGACATTGACGGTAACCCCGTGCGGCGCGACTTCTGCGGCCCAGCTTTTCGCGAGCGCGATCAGTGCAGCCTTGGTCGCCGCGTATTGACCGCGACCCGGAATGCCACCGGCGACGCGACTGCCGATGAAGACTACGCGGCCATTGTTGCTTGCGACCATTTTTGGAATCAACACGTCAGCGAGCCGAGTCGCAGCATCGACATGAATCCGCCACATCAATTCGCCACCCGCATGATCGAGCGCGCCCACGTTGCCAACGCGCAGCACTCCTGCGGCATGTACGAACGCTTCAACCCCTGCATCAATCGCCGCGAGCGCCAGCGCCGTCGTCGTCACGGCCGCACCGTCCGTGAGATCGAGGGCAACCGGCTGAAACTCTTCATGTTTGATCGACGGCGCAGCAACGTCCAGCCCGATCACACGCCAGCCCTCATGCAACAGCGCGTTGGCAACCGCGAGACCGATGCCAGAGGTCGTGCCCGTGACGATGGCCTGTCGCATATTTGCAGCGACGTTATTCAAACTTGATACCGCTGTCCGAGATCGTCTTCATCGAGCGCGCGGTATCTTCGCGTTGAAACTTCGCGAAGTCTTCCGGCGTTCCGGCTTCAATCACGAGACCATTGCCGAGCAGACGATCCTTCATGTCGCCCGCGAGCGCCTTGTTGGTTTCAACGTTAAGCTTGTGCACGATGTCGGCGGAGGTCTTCGCCGGTGCCCACAGGCCGTACCAGCTGAACGCTTCGTAGCCCGGAACCGTCTCACCCACTGCGGGCACGTCCGGCATCGACGGTACGCGCTTCGCCGATGTCACGGCAATCACGCGAAGCTGGCCGGCTTTGGCATAACCCGCGGAGCCCAGAATGGGATCAATGAAGCCGGTGATACGGCTGCCGAGCAAGTCCTGATAAGCGGGGGTCGAGCCTTTGTACGGCACGATGAAGAGCTCCAGCCCCGCCGCGCGGCGTAGTTGCTCGGTGGCCAGATGTCCCGCCGATGCGTTGGAGCCGATGGCAAACGAGAGCTTGCCGGGATTGGTTTTGGCGTACGCGATGAACGACTTCATGTCGGTCACCGGAAGGGCCTTGTCGATTGCCACGGCGAGCGGCGCTTTCGCGACCAGCGCAATCGGGGCGAAGTCCTTGACGGCATCATACGGCGGCGTTTTCAGCGCGATGGTGGATGTCACGAACGTTGACGCGTTGAACAGCAGCGTGTAGCCATCGGCAGGCGCTTTGGCAACTGCGTCCGCGCCAATCGTGCCGTTGCCACCGGGGCGATTTTCGATCACGAACACCTGGCCGGTTTGTTCGCCGAGTTTTTGTGCGAGCAGACGGCCCACCGTATCGAGCGTGCCGCCCGGCGGGAAGGGGATGATGACGCGGACTTGTTTGTTCGGGTACGCCTGCGCGGACCCCGTCGTGGACGCGACTGCGAACACGACGGCTGCGAGCACGGCGCGAAGTGCGAATGTATGAAGCATGGAAATCCTCCTTGGATACTTTTCTACTTAAGCTTTGAGCAAACCGGCGTTAGCGATTGCTTTGCGAATCACTTCATTCTCGTCAGCGCTCGGCGCATGCGTCGGCGGCCGCACATGTGCACTCGCGAGTACACCTGCGTACTTCATGGCGGCCTTCATGCGGGCATGCGCTTCGCCCGTGGGCTCGCCCGCGCCGTACACGGCCTCTTTGATCGGTGTGATGAGCGCCTGCACAGCCACTGCTTTGTGCAGGTCGCCCGCTTTCACAGCGTTCCACAAATCGATGATGAGCTGCGGGATAGCGCTGGCAAATCCTACGAGCGCGCCATCGACGCCCTGAACCATTGAGGCGAGCAAATATTCGTCGTGGCAGGTGAGGATCGCTTTAGTCGCGTCGGCATCCCGAATGGCCTTGATGTCGCGCGCATATTTGCTCATGTCACGCTGGCCAACTTTGAACGCCTGGACGTACGGCAAGCGCGCCAGATCAGCGAGCAGTGCCGACGAGTAGGACGCTTTGGTCCATGCCGGGTAGACGTGGCAAATCAGGTCGAGACCGCTGGCGTCGTAAATGTTTTTGAAGTAGTCGGTGGCGTGATCGGGATGAAAGCCGAAGCGCAACCAGTGATGCGGTGGCATCACGTCAATACCCACCGCGCCCGCCTGCTTCGCGAGCTTAGCGTGATGCGCCGCGTCGGTCAGGCCTTCACAGACGACCGATGAAATGACAGGAAGCTTACCCTCCAGTTCATCAGCGACGATGCGCGTAACCTCGGCGCGCTCGTTCGGGTCGAGCGCGAACACCTCGCCGGTGTGCCCGTTGGTCATGACGGCAACCACCCCGTCATGCGTGGCGAGCCACGATGCGAGCTTTCGGAGCGCGGGTTCGTCAATGCGGTTGTCGTCTTTGAACGGTGTGGAGATTGCGGGGATAATGCCGCGATAGTTGGCGATGGTGGGCATGGCGGCGCTTGAGTTGAGTTGCGGGCAACGAGAAATCGAAGCCGAATTGTTGCTGCAGACGTTCACCGCGTCCAATACTCGAAACAGATAGAACTATTCGAAAAAGAAAATGGGACTAGGAAACAGGCCGCTGGATCTCGACTGGCTGGAGGACTTTCTCGCGCTAGCGGAGAGCGGTAATTTTTCGCGCGCAGCACAGGCACGAAACATCGCGCAACCCGCGTTCAGCCGTCACATCAAGTCGCTCGAAGAATGGGTCGGTGTTGACCTCTTCGACCGCACGTCGCATCCCGTGTCGCTCACTGCCGCAGGACAGAAGCTTCGACCCGAAATCGAGGACACGTTGCATCGTCTGGAAGCCGCGCGCCACGACGCACGCGTCGCGCATGAGCAGGCTGCGATCAGTCTGCAATTCGCCGCTACGCATGCGCTATCGCTCACATTTTTTCCGGCGTGGCTCAGCGGCATTGAGGCGAAGCTGGCGGTCGGTCGCAAGATGGGGCCGATCCAGATGGTTTCCGACAGTTTCGCCGCCTGCGAAGACGTGATGCTGCAACGGCGCGCGCAATTTCTGCTGTGTCACGGGCATCCTGCGGTGGCGTGTCGGCTGGATGAAACGCACTTTGTGTTCGCCAAAGTGGGCGAAGATCGCCTGTTGCCCGTCACGGCTGCGACGGCGCTGGGCGCTCCATTGCATTCGATTGATTCTGAGGTAAAAAATCCGCTACCCGTGCTCGCCTACGGTCAAGCATCAGGGATAGGTCAAATCATGCGCTCGGTTATGAAAACTGCGTTTGACGACGGGAAATTCACCACCGTTTTTACGGCGCATCACGCGGTCCTCCTGAAGACCATGGCGATGGAGGGGCGGGGTATCGCGTGGTTGCCGGAGAGCCTGATTGCGCCTGATCTGGAGGCGAAACGGTTGGTGCTTGCGGGCGACCTAGCGTGGTGTGTGCCGATTGAAGTGCGGCTTTTTCGGCCGCGCGCTAGCTTGTCAGACGCGGCTGAGGCCTTGTGGAATGTGGTTTCAAGCTAACGCGTCACCTACTTGAGCGCGCCGCCACTGTCACGACGTCCGTCTACATCTGACCGCGCAGCAAAATCAGCGTCGCCAAACCCAGGAAAATAAAGAATCCGCCGGTGTCGGTGACAGCGGTCAAGAGCACGCTGGAACCCGCTGCAGGGTCTTTGCCTTGGCGGTAGCGCCACATGGGAATCACCACTCCCATAATTGCAGCAAGCATGAGGTTCAACGTCATTGCGAGCATGAGCACAAGCCCGAGCGCAAGGTTGCCCTCCATCAGACCAATCACAACCCCGATCACACCGCCGAAGATCAGGCCGTTGATGATCGCCACCGACATCTCTTTTTTCACGAGACGGCGAAAGTGCTCGGTGCCGATTTGGCCCAGCGCAATGGCGCGAGCGATCATGGTCAGCGTTTGATTGCCGGAATTGCCGCCAATGCCCGCAACGATCGTTTGCAGCACGGCGAGCACGGCTAATTTGGCAATTGAGCCCTGAAATAAATCCGTGGCACGCGAAGCAACGAACGCCGTGATGAGATTCAAACCCAACCACTGCCAGCGGTTCTGCACGCTTTTCCATACACTCGCGAAAATGTCCTCTTCGTCACGCAAACCGGCTTGTTGGCGCATGTCCTCTTCGGCGCTCTCGCGAACGAAATCGAGCACTTCGGCCACCGTCACGCGACCGATCAATTGGCCCGTGGCATCCACCACCGGCGCGGACACGAGGTCGTAGCGTTCGAACGCCGCCGCCGCCGCATCGGCGTGATCCATCGCCTCAAACACGATGTTCGGCTCGACCATCACGTCCTTCACCAGCGCGTCCTCGTGCGTCACCAAAATGACGTTGGTCGGTAGCACGCCGAGCAGTTTGTCTTCGCGGTCCACCACAAACACTTTGTCGGTGTTGGCCGGCAATTCGTCGAAGCGGCGCAAGTAACGCATCACCACTTCTAACGTCACGTCGGGCCGCACCTCGATCATCTCGAAATCCATCAGCGCGCCGACCATGTCCTCTTCATACGACATGGCCTGACGCAATTGCTCGCGCTCTTCCGGGTCAAGCGTGCGCTTGACCGCCTCCACCACTTCACTTGGTAAATCAGGCGCGAGTTCGGCCAGCTCATCGGTGTCGAGCGTGGCAGCCGCAGCCAGCAGCTCCGGCGCGTCCATGCTCGCGATAAGGCTTTCGCGAACCGAGTCCGAGGCCTCGACCAGAATGTCGCCGTCACGATCCGCTTTGACCAGATCCCAAATGAACAGGCGCTCGTCGAGTGGCAACGCCTCAAGGATGTGCGCAACGTCCGCCGGGTGCAACGCTTCGAGCTTCTCCCGCAAGCGCGTGAGCACGCCTTGCACCACGGGGCTTTGCGACGGATTGTCGAGCGTATCGGCCAGGCTCTCTGCAAAACCGGACAGCAGCCGGTACTGTCGTACCAGCGAAATGACGTCGGCTAGGGCTTCGGTGAGCGCATCATCCACGCTCGCGCTATTCGCAACAAGCGACTCTTTTTCGAGGGCTTCGGGCATGGAGGAGGAGGTTCCAAGGATGGATCTTGCGAGGGCAGCGCCTCAATTCTAACGGCGCAACGGGAGCGGCGCGTGGACGCGGCCGGGTCTGGTTGCGATGCGTGATTTCGAGCTGCTGAATTTTCTGTCGCGTCGCTGAATTTGGTGTCGCGTTGCGACGCGCGATTGCGTCTCTTCTTTCATCAGGAGGTATCCATGAAGCATTTCAACCTCATTCGCCTCATCCTTGTCAGCGTGGCGGCGCTTTCGACGCTGTTCGGGTCGGTCAACGCGCAAACAGTCACGGTCGTCGAATACCGCAACAAGACACTCGACGCCTATTTCATCACCGGGCGCGTCGCCGAGAAGCAGTTGCTAGATACCGTCGCTGATTTTTCGCGCACGGGTATGAGCTTTCAGGCAAGCGCTGCGGCCAGTGCGCCTTCGGCA
>JAYWAQ010000473.1:0-1508 GCA_043782305.1 Burkholderiales bacterium | reverse complement strand
GCGAGCAATGGGTGCCCACGGTCGGGGGCTCGAGATGGCCGTATAACCGAGCTCCGCGCGGGTTCTGGTCATTCGAATTCGGCACATGGTCAAATCTGCATCGGCGTCAACAGTCAGGTGATTGCGTGCGCTAGCAGACATTGATTCAGCCACGCCCTGGACCTGTGGGCTCGGATTGCTATTAAAAATAGAGTCTGTTTCGAGCACGGCAAGTGCTGCGGCAGTCGCACCGATTCGCTTCGCCTCAAACGCACGTCGAAACTCACGTGGTGATTGCCAGTTCAGGGATGAGTGCAGCCGCGTAGTGTTGTACAAACCTTCGATATAGCCAAACACGCAGCGTTTGGCTTGTTCCCGCTACGATCCAAACATTGGGTCTTCCTCAACAAGCTATGCGAGCCCCGTGGGACGGAGCCACTTGCGTTACGGTTGCACAGAGAACCCCGCTAAACCTCGACATTGACCACGCCAAAACAGGTGGCGTTGCTGTTTGACATGAGAAGGTTACGCCCGAAGCGCGTCACGGGATGCCAATGAAAACGTCAAGGGATTCACTGCCGACGGTCTCTCCGACGATCAACTGATGGGTGGTCACTATCATCGGCTTTGTCCTACCCGACAACGGCCTATCGGCTGCTGCAATACGTTGCCGCCATCACCAAAATGTGTAGATTAGAACCGCATTTAATCTACGCCTTGAAGCACACACACCCCCGCCCTTCTCCGCGACGTCCGTCGTTGACGCTGATGACCACCGAGCCAGTACGCGCAGCAGCTGAATTCGTTTCACACCGACTTCGCGAGCAGCCCCGAACCCCAAAGGGGGACGGACACTGCGTCATTTTGTTTCCGGGCTTGGGAAGCAACGGAACCGCGCTCTTACCGCTGCTAAAGTATTGCCGTTCACTCGGATATGACGCTCTCGACTGGGGGCGCGGGCTCAACACGGGGCCGAGCGGCGACATTGATTTATGGCTGGAAGATTTGAGCCACGACGTGCTCAATCTCATTGGTGATGATGGTCGGTATGCTACCCTCGTGGGCTGGAGTTTGGGCGGACTCTATGCGCGCGAACTTGGCAAGAAAATGTCCTCTCGTGTGCGCCAGGTCATCACAATGGGGACGCCATTCAACGGCACTGCCCAAAACACTAACGTCGGCTGGTTGTACACGTTGCTGAATCGGTCGGCAAGTGCGCCTGATCGTCGTCTATTGTCGCGCCTGCGAACGCCGCCCCCGGTACCGACCACCTCTATCTACAGTCGCGGTGATGGCGTAGTTGCTTGGCAGGCATGTTTACATCAAAGGTCACCGGGTTTGGTCGAGGACGTGGAGGTAACTGGTAGCCACATCGGAATGGGATGGAATCGCGATGTCCATGCGGTGGTTGCGGACCGACTAATGCAAAAGCCGGGAAACTGGCGACCTTACCGTGACACGTCGCCTAGTTACGTCGAAGCCGCTTCTGCGCGCATCGCCAAGTCGAGCTAGTTAGCGCTAAGTCCGTG
>JAYWAQ010000472.1:0-4362 GCA_043782305.1 Burkholderiales bacterium | reverse complement strand
TGCTCATGGCAATTTGATCAAACGGTTATTTTGGGCGCGACGCCTTCTCTGCAATGCCGGATATACCCTCACGCCGCGCCAGCTCCGCGAGAACGTCCGCGCCCGTCAAATCGTAGCGCGACATGGCGACAAGCATGTGAAACCACACGTCCGCCGCCTCGCCCACCACGCGCTCACGATCTTCCGCGCTTGATTCAAGCTCGGCATCTTTGCACGCCATAACGAACTCGGTCGCCTCTTCGCCGACCTTTTTCAGCGCCGCGTCGGGCGCTTTGGAGAACAATTTGGCGACATACGAACTCGCGGGATCGGCGTCCTTGCGTGAGGCAAACGCTTGCGCGAGGCGCGCAAAAACGTCACCATCGTTAGCGCTCACCGTACATCTCCGCCTCGGTCTTTATCGGTTCGAATTGGGTTACCCACTGCTTTTTTCCATTTTCCGCATTCACCAGTTTCCGGAAAAAACAGTTGCGTCGCCCAGTGTGACAGGCGATGCCGCCCAGCTGTTCGACTTTGAGTAACACCACGTCGCCGTCGCAATCTATCAGCACTTCGCGCAGGATCTGCAAGTGCCCGGAGCTTTCGCCTTTCATCCACTGCGATTTGCGGGAGCGCGAGTAATAGCAGGCCTTGCCGGTGGTAATGGTGCGCTCAAACGCGTCGCGATCCATCCAGGCGACCATCAGAATTTCATTGGTAACCGCGTCCTGCGCAATGGCGGGAATCAGGCCTTTTTCGTCGAAACGCACTTCTGCCCACACAGCGGTGGGAATCAGCGTTTCTGGCGAAGCGGAAATCGTTTCAGACATACTACAAGTCTATCAGTCGATTAACAGCTATTCGCTGGAATCACCGCTGCGGTGGGGTTAACGTCGTAAAACGTCACAAATCGACTATGGGTAAAAATCTGGCTTAGCCCAAATCCTGTGGTCGTTTCAACAAAAAGCTGATGACCGCTTCACGGGCTGAAATCAGGCTGATTCTTCGGATTCGCGCTGATGAACGCCGGAAGCGTGTTGCACAGGGCGTCAATCGCCACGATGCGAGGATATTTCGTCATATCCACGTTGAATCGCCGCGCCGAAAACACCTGCGGCACCAGCACGGCATCGGCGAGCGTTGGCATGTCGTCAAAGCAGAAGTGTCCGCTGGTGCCCGATTGCTCCAGCATCTTTTCGAACGCATCCAGCCCGAGCGTCATCCAGTGTGCGATCCAAGCATTCTTCTGATCGGTCGACACGCCCAATTCATTGGTCAAATAGTTCAAAACGCGCACGTTGTTGAGCGGGTGCACATCAGAGGTGAGCGAGAGCGCCAGCGCCCGCACATGAGCGCGGTCAACAGGATTCTTCGGCAATAGCTGAGTGCTGGCCGGCATTGCCTCGTCAAGGTATTCCATGATCGCAAGCGACTGCGTGAGCACAGCACCGTCATCGAGCACGAGCGAGGGCACGAGCCCCGCGGGATTTAACTTTAAGTAGTCTGGGGCGCGATGCTGCGCCTTCAGCAAATGCACGCCCACGTGCTGCCACGTAGTGCCTTTCAGGTTGAGCGCGATGCGAACCCGGTACGCTGCGGAGGAGCGATAGTAGTTGTAGAGTTTCATGGCGACAAAATGGCTATTGGAACGCCTGAATCCCGGTCTGTGCGCGGCCCAATATCAGCGCATGAATATCGTGCGTGCCTTCATAGGTGTTCACCACTTCAAGGTTCACCATGTGACGCATTACGCCGTATTCGTCGCTCACGCCGTTACCACCCAGCATGTCGCGAGCAACGCGCGCGATGTCGAGTGCCTTACCGCAACTGTTCCGCTTCATGATGCTGGTGATTTCAACCGAATCGGTGCCCTCGTCTTTCATGCGACCCAGGCGCAGACAGCCTTGCAGGCCCATCGTGATCTCGGTTTGCATGTCGGCGAGCTTCTTCTGGATCAACTGATTTGCCGCGAGCGGACGACCGAATTGTTTGCGATCCATCACATACTGCCGCGCACGAAACCAGCAATCCTCGGCCGCACCGAGCGCACCCCAGGCAATGCCGTAGCGTGCGGAATTCAGGCAGGTGAACGGGCCTTTGAGTCCCTCTACATTCGGCAATTCGTTTTCAGCGGGCACGAACACGCCATCCATCACGATTTCACCGGTCGTCGACGCGCGCAAACCAATCTTGCCCTTGATCGCGGGCGCTGACAAACCCTTCATGCCCTTCTCAAGAATGTAGCCACGAATACGGCCTTCGTCGTTCTTCGCCCACACCACGAACACGTCCGCAAACGGCGAATTGGAAATCCACATCTTCGCGCCGGAAACGGAAAATCCACCCGGCACAGACTTCGCACGGGTGCTCATGCTGGCGGGGTCCGAACCGGCATTCGGCTCGGTCAAACCGAAGCAGCCGATCCACTCGCCGGTCGCCAGTTTGGGTAAATATTTCTGCTTTTGCGCCTCGCTGCCAAAGGCATTGATCGGCACCATCACCAGCGAACTCTGTACGCTCATCATCGAGCGATAGCCGGAATCGACACGCTCAATTTCGCGCGCGATCAGCCCGTAAGCGACATAGTTCAAACCAGCGCCACCGTATTGCTCTGGAATCGTCGGCCCGAGCAAACCCAATGCGCCCATCTCACGAAAAATCGCGACGTCGGTGTATTCGTTGCGAAACGCCTCCACCACGCGTGGCAGCAACTTGTCCTGCGCATACTGCGCCGACGCGTCGCGGATCATGCGCTCGTCTTCGGTGAGTTGCTGATCGAGGAGCAGCGGGTCGCTCCAGTTAAAGGTTGCCTTGGCGGGCTGGGTCATTTGCATTGTGGAGCACTACAAGCGTATGGAAATTCCCATTTTAGGAACATTCTTCCGGATCGCCTTGAGATTGGTGGAGTTTGCGCAAAACGAGTTGTCTTTCGTAATCGCTAAACCGGTCCGAAACGCGCAGTAAATTCACGGCCAACAGCGCGGAAAGTTCTGATTCATCGCGCCTTTCAGGCGATTCCTACCCTATTTGCCCTACGCAACGCGCACGCACGTCCCGAGAGCGTAGAGAATTCGGGCTCTGAAAAACAACAGTTGCCACCGTCACGCAAATCCAACTAATAGGAAACTCAAAAATGAGCCACAGGGAAACTATCAACCGAACGCTGTCATTAGCGCTGTTCGGCACCACCTTCATCTTCGCGACGCCAGTGCTTGCTGCCACGGATCGCCACGGCAACGTCGGCTACGCGACGGCAGCTGAATGCGACGCCGCAGTCGCCGCGGGCACTGCGAAATTCTACGAACCGTTCACCGATCACCCGCCGCTGCAACGCGACGGCGAGACGAGCGTCAAGCAGGGCAAACTGAGCGACGCCGGCGCGCAATTCGGCCAGGGCGCGTGCGATGTGGGCGTGGGGCGCTCACAAGGCCGCGACGGCGTAAGCGCACCTCTGATCGGACAATATGTTCCGTACAGCCCGGATATGCCAGTCAATCTGTACTCCAACGCCGCCGGTAAGCTGGTGCGCGTTGCGATGCAGAAGTGCGACAACAATTTCAGCGACAACTTTCCGCGCCCAATCACACTGCTGACCGGCAGCAGTGATTGCTTCGCGAATATCGTCATCGGCCCGCGCTTTGAAACGAAGACCGAGCAAGTGGTAAAAGTTCCCGCCACCAAGCGCTTCGAAGTCGTTCCAGCCACCACCCGCACGGTGACCGAACAGGTTCTTGTGCAACCTGAGACCAAGCGCTACATCCCGATTGCAGCGACGATGAAGACCGTGACTGAGCAAGTGCTCGTGTCGCCTGAAACCAAGCGCCAGATTCCGGTTGCCGCGACGTACAAAACGGTCAGCGAGCAAGTGCTCGTGCAGCCTGAGTCCAAGCGCTTCATCCCGGTGCCAGCAACGTTTAAGACGGTCACCGAGCAAGTGTTGGTGAGCCCTGAATTCAAGCGTCAAATCCCGGAGCCAGCAACGTTTAAGACGGTGAGCGAGACCATCGTGGTCAAGCCTGAGACGTTCCGTGAAGAACCGATTGCCGCGACCTACAAAAACGTCACCGAGCAGGTGCTGGTCAAACCCGAAAGCAAGCGCATCGAAGTGGTGCCCGGCACGTTCAAAACGGCGTCCGAGCAAGTGATGGTGACGCCGGAGCGTAAAGAGCTCAAAGTGATCCCAGCGGTGTACGGTGAAGTTGAAGAAACGGTGATCGACAAACCAGCGATGACCCGCACTGAGACGATTGCGCCGACCTTCCGTGTGGTGACTGAGAGCGTTCTGGTCACCCCGGAATCGTTGCGCTACGAGCCGATTCAAATTCCATTGCGCACCGTCAGCCAGCAAGTACAAGCTTCCGCCGCCAGCGCGCGTCTGGAAGT
>JAYWAQ010000471.1:0-4362 GCA_043782305.1 Burkholderiales bacterium | reverse complement strand
GTACCCTCGTCAGCAAATCCGCTGCCTGATGCGCTCACGGGCATTGAGCGCAATGCACGAATGTCTTCGCTTTTGGATGTGAACACGTGCGACGACGTGGCCGGGTTGAAGAAACGCGACACCGCAGTCGCCTCAGCGGGACGACTGCTATTGCTCGCTGACCATGCCGCGAAGCTGCGGCCCGTGGCGGCGAAGTCTGCGGATGCGTTGAGCAAACGCTGATCGTCCGGCGAACCGGTCATGAAATAGTGGCCGGTCGCCTTGTGAAAAAACTCGACGACTGTGATGTCGGGAGCAGACGCCCAGCCCGGAAGCAACGCCGCCGAGGCGCAAGCGGCAGCGACGGCGCGGGCGAGTGTTAGTGAAGCCATGATGAATTCCTTTGCATGAGATGGTTCCCCCGATGACGGTGGCGAGCCCCGCGTTGCACGCGGAGCCACAGCCAACAGAGGGGGCGAATCAACACGAAATACATGCCAAGTCGCAATATTTTTTTGCGTTTGAGAGTGGCGCATGCGGGCGCTTCAAATGAAAAAAAGCGCGATCGGATCAAGCGACCCGCTCGCGCCGTCTTGGACTCCTGCTTACTTGTTGAAGTTGGCCTTGACCGAAAGGTTGGCGTTGACCGATACGATGCAGATCGGTGCGCCGCTGGTGCACGCGCCCGACCAACCGGCAAAGGTTTTGCCTGCGGGTGGCGTGGCCGTCAACGTGACGATGCTGCCGGAGGCAACATTGGCTGCGCACGCTGTGCCACAGTTAATGCCGCCGACGTTGCTGGTGACGACACCGGGATTGCTGGTACTGACCTTCAGTTGCAAAGTCGCCACTGGTGTGCCGCCGCCCGCCGGTGGAATTGGCGTGAAGGCCGCGCCAACTTCAACCAAGCCGCCGACGATCACCCTGCAGGTCGGTTCAGTTCCGGAGCAGGCACCGGTCCAGCCGGTAAACGTGCTGCCGCTGCCTGCGGTGGCGACGAGTGTTTCCGACCAGCCATTGAGTACGCCGCCCACTGGAATGATGCTGCACACGGTGCCGCAATTGAGCGTTTTGTTGGTGTTGATCACTTTGCCTTTGCCGTTCAACGTCACCGACAGCGTGGGCACCGGACCGGGACCGACCGCTTCGCCGACAAACACCCACTCCATCATCGCGGTTGAGGTCACCCCGTTATAGACACCCGACACCGTTGCGATGGCGATGTTTTGCACCGGTTGTTTCACCGAGCGGATTGAGGAATAAAACGAGCCTTCAGGTACCGTCACGGATGCCGGCACGGCGAGTGCGGTCGGATCATTAACGCTGAGCGCGACTGTTACTCCGCCAGCTGGTGCCGGGCTGCTCAGATAGACCGCGTCGGAAAAGAGTATGGAAACCCCGACAGGTGCGGCTGCAACCGGTGCCACCGCATCTGCCAGCGCGTAGCGTAGCGTAACCGAATCGAGGCTGCCGGTACCCTGCCGGATGCCACCCCAGTCGGTCGCACTGATTCCCCATTGAGTGCCAAAGCGTGCGCCCGCGCGGTCCCCTCCTGGCAGCGTCGTGGATCCGGCGGGGTAAATCTCCGTGCCATTGAAAATCAGCTCGGTGGCAACCGGGAGATACTGGGTGAACGCGTTCGAGTGGGTCTCATCAAACACATAGGTAGCGTTGAAGGGGGTGCTTCCCATGACGCCCGTGGTTCCCGGCCCAGAGGCATGATCTACAGCATGCAGACGGCGCAGCGGATTGGTAACCACCACATCGTACTCAACATACTTGAGCGCATCAGTTGGCAGCGCTGCACCCGGTGCGGCGTTGGTGAGAAACGGCTTGGGCAGCCCGGTTGCGGGGTCGATGGGCGTCAACACCAGGTTGATCTGGCCATCGGCGGCAACGCTCGCGCGAACCGACACATCGGCCCCATTCGGTAGTGCTGGAGCTCGATCGCCCGGCAAGAAAGGGTTATCGGGCCGAATGTACGGCAAACGGAAGTTGGTGAAAACCACGTCACCGGCGGCGAGCGAGCCGTGGTTGGTGACGAGGCTTTGCAGTACTTGACTGGTTTGCGCATGCGCCGGTATGAGCGCGAATAAACAGGTCGAAGCTGCAATGAGCTTGACCAGATGCGTTGACTTTTTCATGATGATCTTTGCGGGGGTTTTGATGATGAACCGAGCGCCGGGACGGTGAAATCAACGTGGCTCTTGATGAGTGATGAGCACTTGATTTCAGGGGATGAGAATCGCGGCGGACTTCGCGTTTTCGTGGCCGTCAGTGGTTCTGCATCGATCTCCTAAAAAAATCGGGTAGCGCGGGAACACCCCGGTGCGCAGATTCGGGGATACGCCGTACAGAGACGGGGCCACGCAAATAAATACATTGGCATAGCAGGATATTCATCGCGGCGCGGCGTCATGAAAAAAACGCGACCGATGTATCGGTCGCGTTTGGTTTCAACGTCAGCGCAGACTCCGGCGCGAGAACCGCGCCGGAGGGGGTACGGCTTACTTGTTAAAGCTCGCCTTGGCCGAGAGGCTACCGTTGACCGTTACCATGCAGGTGGGCGCGGTGCCGGTGCAGGCACCCGACCAGCTGGCAAACGTCTTGCCTGCGGGTGGCGTGGCCGTTAGCGTCACTGCTGTTCCGGACGGGTAGTTCGCCTGACAGATTGCACCGCAGTTGATGCCGCCAACGTCACTGGTGACTACACCGGGGTTGCTGGTGCTGACTTTGAGCTGGAAGCTTGCCGTCGTCGTTCCGCCACCACCACCTCCGCCACCACCACCGCCTGCCGCGACGGTGTTGAAGGTTGCAATGGCTTCCGTGATGCCGTTGATTGTGACGACGCAACTGCCGGTACCCGCACACGCACCGCTCCAGCCAACAAAGCTGCTGCCGCTATTGGCCTTGGCGTTCAGCGTGACCGCTGTGCCCGCTGAATAGGGGGAGACGCATTTGTTGCCGCAACTCAGGCGCTTGTCGGCCGAATCGACCTGTCCGCTACCGGTGCCTGCTTTGGTCACCGTGATGTTGTCGCCTTGTACCTCCACCGCCGCCATGTTGGCGCTGACGAAATCGCCGAGCTCGCCCGCAGCCGGCGTGTTGCACAGCACGTCGGCGCACAGCACCTGGTTGGTGATCGGATCGCGCGGGCCGGTGTAGGCATACGTCTCAAAGCGACGCACGATGCTGCGCGTGGTCGGCAGGAGCGGACTGCCTCGGGTGCTGACACCGCGACGGCGCTGATTGTCGATCAGGCCGGGTGGTGCTGCCTGTAGCACTTCCCAATTGGTTTCCAGCGAGGCCGGATCCATCGGCACCGTGACTGGATTGTCGGTGAGGAGTTCATCGAGCGTCACCACGCGCGGCAACTGACGCACGAAAGTCTTCATCCAGTGCGCCTCGCCGAAGCGTGCGGGCGGTGGCGGTGGCGCAGGCACCACAAACACGACAACCGGTGCTGGCGGAATGACGTTCGGCAAAACCGGAGGTGCAGCCTGGATGTAGTAGTACGGCGTGGCGATCTGGATCGGCGGATCAACTGGCACATAGGTGCCGGGATTGGCCGAATCGTTTACCAGCCAGCGGTAGGTGACCGTGGTCGGGGCGGTGTAGGTGTAGTGCAGGCCAAAGTGTTCGCAGCCAGCGTTGGCGTAGGTGGCGATATTCCATTGGTAGCAGCTGCCACCGAACGACGTGCCGGGTGGGTGTGCTACCGTTTTGTTGAGGCTGCAATCGAGACTCCGGTGCGAGACTCGGCGACCGCTGTTGCCATTGGCACTGACGTAATCGGTGACCGTCGCGGGGCCATACCGCTGCACGTTGAACGTTCCGACCGGATAACCGGACGGCAATCCCTCGATTTCGGCCTCAAAACCGCAGGCGTCCTGCCCCGTGTTGTTGACTACATCAAAGTTTCCGAGCGAGCCGTAGATGGTGGCGGTTTGTGCTGCGACCGACAGACTGGTGCCCGCCGCGACGATTGCCGCTAGGCGAGCGACGACGGAAAGCCCGCGTCGGACGCGGAGCGCGGTTCGCGAAATCTTCGCGACAAGGGGTTGCTTCATGATGTCTCCTCAATGGGTTGGCTACGCCCAGACGGGCGACGCTGCGTCGCCAGCGACTGCGGGCGGCAGAAGGCTTGGGATGCGGGAGACAGAGCACCTGGCGCTACGAGAAATACATTGTCATGAAGATTGAGTTGGGTAGACGCGGATATAGCTTTTTTCTGGAATGGCCATTCTGCTTGGGGAACGCGAGCGTTTGGTCGCTTGTCGATAATTCAATAAATGCGTTCCATACCCAATTAAAACAAGCGTTTCTCTAAAAAGCTGTTACTTGACGAGCATGCCGCAGCAAACGCGGCTGGCACGGAAACGA
>JAYWAQ010000470.1:0-4369 GCA_043782305.1 Burkholderiales bacterium | reverse complement strand
AAATTTGCAGGTAAAGACTTTGAGGACAAACGCCCGCGTGATCGCTATGTCGCCGAATCGAAACGCCTCTTGGGTGTGCTGGACAAACGCCTCGCGAACAACGCGTGGATCATGGGCGACGACTACAGCATCGCCGATATCGCAACCTTCCCGTGGTTGAGAAACCTCGTCGGGTTCTATGGTGCGGGTGAGCTGGTAGGGTTCAGTGAATTCCCGAATGTTGCGCGTGCACTGGAGGCGTTCGTAGCACGACCTGCCGTGATTAAAGGGTTGTTGATTCCAGCTGCACCGTAGACGTATTCAATCGAGAATCGTAGGCCAATGCCGAAGCGCTTCGTCTTCGGCCTGAACGATTGGGCGAGTTTTTTTGTGTCAGCGATTTGTTGTCCGCTATGCGTTTTGTAGGGTGTGCGCCAGAACGCGCACCACCTTGGTAAAGCGCATGCGTCATCGAATGCAACGATGGTTCGCATTTTGATGGGAACCCTTTCTCGCTACGTGTTGCGCTTCGCAGTCGCAAGGTACGCACCCAGGCAAATCATTGTGATACCCGACGTACGAGTCAATACTTTCTCGCGCGCGGCCCGAGCAGTGGACGACTTCATTAGGCGGTCAGCTGCAAACACCGCTACAACGTCGACCAGTGTATTGAGCAGCACACACACGGTACCCATCATCACAATCTGCGGTACGAGCGCTTCGTCTGACACGACGAATTGTGGCAGGAATGCAAGGAAGAAGACGGCTGTCTTCACGTTCATCACCTCTACCAACGCGCCGTCACGCAGCGCGAGCCACCCTCCCGTTGCACGTACTTCCGGACGCGCCTTCGCGGTCGCGTTAGCTAGAAGCATGCGTACGCCCATGTAAATAAGGTAGGCTGCGCCGAGGTATTTCACGATTGAAAACGCGAACGCCGATTGCGCCAGCAGTGCCGACAATCCAAACGCTGCAGCCAGAACGTGCGCCATTCCGCCGAACGCCGTGCCCACGCAAGACGCGATGCCTTCGGAACGACCGCCAGAAACAGTACGCGCAATCACGTAAGCGATACCCGGACCGGGTGTGACGGCGAGCACAGTCGCGGCAAGAAGAAAGGTGAGGAACGGTGTCATGAGGTTATTACGCGTGGAACAGCGACAAAACTATAGCGTAGGTTATCCGTAACAAGCACATTGTGCCGCCACGTGCACGCAAAGTCCTCGCATGATCCAATACGCGGATGTTCACCCTTTATCACTGCGTCAGCGGCCGATCCTTCCGCGTTTTGTGGATGCTTGAAGAACTGCACCTGCCCTACGACCTTCGCATGCTCGCCTTCCCGCCCCGCGCGCGTGACAAATCGTTTTTGGAGCTGAATCCGCGTGGCACGGTGCCGTTATACATCGACGGTGAAACGCGCATGACGGAGTCTGCGGCTATCTGCGAATACCTCGCGTCGCGTCATTCGCCCGGCTTACTCAATGTGGGTGCCGACGAGCCAGATTTCGGCAGTTATTTGAACTACCTGCACATGGGTGAAGCGACTTTTACGTTTCCGCAGACACTGGTGTTGCGCTACTCGCGCTTCGAACCAGCGGAGCGGTTGCAGCCGCAGGTGGCGGACGATTACAGGAAGTGGTTTCTGTCGCGGTTGCGCACACTGGATCCGCATCTGGCAGCGCATGAATTTCTCTGCGCGGGTCGCTTCACGGCGGCCGATGTGTCGGTGGGTTATGCGCTGATGCTGGCTGAATTGCTGGGCCTGCATGAGCGGTTTACGCCGGCGGTTCTGGCGTATTGGCACCGATTGAAAGCGAGGACCGCATTTGAGCGTTCGCTCGTTATGCAGCGTGATGCAGCAGTCGCTCAGGGCGTGTCGCCACGGCCCGCGACCGAGGCAAGTTAGCGGTGGTCATCGTGCGACCCGGCTACAAATCCGACCTGCTACTGCGTCTTGAGAAACGCCAGCACGTCAGCAATCAATCGCTCCTTGTGGCTTGCGAACAGGCCATGCGGTGCGCCTTCATATTCGATGAGTTTGGCGTGCGGGATGCCGATGGCGGCCTTGCGCGCCGAGGTGTCAATGGGCACGGTTTTGTCGGCGTCGCCGTGGATGATGAGTGTGGGTACTTTGAACGATTGCAGATCGTCCCTGAAGTCGGTGGTGGCGAATGCTTTAGCGCATGCGAGCGTAGGCCACAGCCCGGCCTGCATCGACGTTGCGCGTGCCCATTCGAGTGTTTCGTCGCTTACTGGTTTTGACATCAGTCCAACGCCAAAGAAGTCCTTGAAAAATCCGGTCCAGAACTTCGCGCGGTCTTCGGTCATCCCTTTTGTCATATCGGCGAATACGCTCGCGTCAACACCGTCCGGGTTACTGTCAGTCTTTAACATGTAGGGCACGACTGAGGCGACGAGGATCGCCTGTTTGACATGCTTGCCGTCGTGCCGCGACAGGTAGCGCGCTACCTCTCCGCCACCCATCGAAAAGCCCAGAAGCGTGGCTTCTTTCGCACCGGTTTGCTCGATGACATCGGCGAGATCGTCGGCTAGCGTGTCGTAGTCATACCCCGTCCACGGCTGATCGGAGCGACCGAAGCCGCGACGGTCGTAGCTGATTGCCTGCATGCCCGCGTTTGCAATGGCGAGCGACAAATCGTCAAAACTATCAGCTGACAGTGGCCAGCCGTGCATCATGATGACGGGGTGGCCATGACCCCAAATTTTTACGTAGAGTTGGGTGCCGTCTTTGGTGGTGATGTGGTTCATGGTGTGCTTGTGAATTGCTGAAATTCAGCGTTTAAAGATTAGGGTTGTAAGGAGGCAACGTGGGTTCGAGCGCATCAGTGGCTAGCGACCAATGCGATAGATCGAGCCGTTCAAATCGTCCGTAATTAACAGGCTGCCGTCGTTCATCGACAGCACATCTGCGGGGCGGCCCCAATACTTCATGCCTTGCAGAAAGCCGGTTAGCAGGGGCTCCATGCGCTCGGCTTTGTTGCCGTTCATGACGACGCGCACGACGTCATAGCCGACGCGGGTGGGGGGGTGTGAACCGTGACGCATCACGATGATGTTGCCCTGATAGTCTTTCGGAACGGCGTCGCCCGTGTAGAAGCGCATGCCCAATGCCGAGGTATGTGCGCCGAGCGCGAGGGCGGGGCCGGTGAATTCGCTGCATGCGCGTTTGCCGCCGAATTCAGGGTTCGGGATGTTGCCGTCGTGGCAATACGGAAAGCCAAAATTTTCACCGAGTTTTGTCAGTCGATTTAATTTGTCGGTCGGCAATTCGGTGCCGAGATTGTCCTGACCCTGCTCGGTGAACCAGAGCTCTTTCGTCTGCGGGTGCCAGTCGAAACCGACCGAGTTGCGGATGCCGCGTGCGACGATTTCTTTGCCGCTACCGTCCGCGTTGACACGGATGATGGTTCCGTATTCGTCGTTCTGTGCTTCGCACAAATCGCAGGGCGAACCCACCGAGACGTAGAGTTTTCCATCAGGCCCGAACGCCATGTAGTGCGCGCCGTGGCGCTGTTTGTCCGGCATGCCGTCGATCACGGTCATCGGTGCTGGCGGATTGTCGAGACGATTTTCGATGTCGTCATAACGCAACACTTTTGTCCGCGCGGAAACGAACAGCGAGCCGTTCTTGAACGCGATGCCGCTCGGGTCGGTGATGCCGGTCAGGATCGTGCGCTGTTTCGTGATTTGATTGCCACTGAGTGTGACTGCGTAAACATTGCCAGCGTTGCTACCAACGAACAGCGTGCCACTTGGCGACATCGCCATCTCGCGAGCCTTCGGCAGGTCGGTCGCGAAGAGCGTGACCTTCAATCCTGGCGCCGTTTTTAGCGCCTCCATCTGAATGCCTTTGTTCTCGTCGCGCCAATCGGCGAGTGTGCCGCATCCGCTGAGCGTGGCGACCGCTGCGCTCACGAGCGTTGCAACCAGGGTGAGCTTCCTGCGCGAGTTTTTTAGTGGAGTTTGCATTGGTTTTGATTCGTACTCGTTCATTGATCTTCATTCGACGTCGATTGCAGCGACGTCGGCCCGAAAACGCGCACTACGGATGACTCTCCTCGCGCACTCTGTTCTCGTAGCGCAAAGTTAAATGCGCGCCCACCGATCTGTTGTCGGCACATCGCGCTGTGTCTTGTAGGACAGGCATCATTCACTTCAGCAACGAGGCGAACGTGTCAGCTAAAGTTTTCTCGGCAGACGGCATTGGCTTTTTGCTGAAAGCACCACTTCAAAGGGGCTGACGGCGGCTTTTTGCATATATCGACTTTTTAATTATTGCAGCGCAAGCCTTGAATCAGCGGCGCTTTCAAGAAAATGCTGATAACCAGAAACTTCGTCGCCAGTTAAGCCAAATCAGTGCGTGAGG
>JAYWAQ010000469.1:0-1512 GCA_043782305.1 Burkholderiales bacterium | reverse complement strand
TTGTGAGTTGAAACCACTCTGGAAATGGCTTCGATAAGCCATACCAGAGCAACAACGACGACGCGAAAAACGCCACCCAAACCAGCGGGGAAGCCCATGCGGTGCCATCGGGCAGCGGCTCGGCAAGCGCGTCCACACCGGGCAGCGCTTTCGGCACCACTGCTTCAATGGTGAGCTGCGAAACCTCGTTGCCCTCGGCAGGGTCGTCGGCAAAAATGCGCGAGTGCGTGCCGCCTTCGGCCAACGCTTCACCGCCCTGACGCCCCGCAATAGGCAGACGCCACGGGCCCGCGCCGACGCCGGGGTTCAGCGCGGCATCGTAGTCCTTGCGGCGAACCGGATCGACCAAAATGGCGGCGGCCAGCGCGGCGAAGCGTATGGCCTCCTCCGAGTCGCCCGAGGCATCGCGTGGAACCGCCCAAAAGCGTCGCACGACGGTGCGTAACGCGGCTTGAATGGCGTGGGTCGAGCTCGACGAGGTGACTTCGAGCGCGTCGTAGAGACTGTTGCGCATGCAGGGATGAGGGTCAGTGGTGCATTGATGATAGCCGCATGTGGCTTTGCCGTTTCACGGTTTAGCGGCGCAAGCGGCAATCTGTGGCGCGCCATAAAAAACGGCCCCGAAGGGCCGCTTTCGCTGTCGGGCTGTAGCTGACTACGCCGCGACCTTTGCCACCTTGCGGGCAGGCAACTTCTCTTTGATCCGCGCCGACTTGCCGGAACGATCACGGAGGTAATACAGCTTCGCGCGACGAACGTCACCGCGACGCTTGACTTCGATGCCAGCGATGATCGGCGAATACAGTTGAAACGTACGCTCAACGCCTTCGCCGTTAGAAATTTTGCGCACAATGAATGAGCTGTTTAAGCCCTTGTTGCGTTTGGCAATCACGGTGCCTTCGAAAGCCTGAACGCGCTTGCGCTCGCCTTCAACTACGTTCACGCTCACGATGACGGTGTCACCGGGTGCGAATACGGGGATCGTCTTGTTGAGACGGACAATTTCTTCTTGTTCGATTTGAGCGATGAGAAACTTGGACATATTGTTCCTTTGTCTTCCTTGTTGATGTTTTCAGAGTCTGAGAGGTGTGCGATGGGTTTGATCCCATCTGATTCGCAACACAGTGCGAGCCTCAACACACATCAGGTTCCGGGTGCTGCTTTCGCCGAGTTGAAGGGCGATCACGCACGGAGGGGTTTCTTGCTAAGCCCACGATTGTACCGTGATTTCGTCGATCATCGCCAGTTCTTCGGGGGTCAATTTAACGCGCGCCAACAAATCGGGGCGGCGCATCCAAGTGCGGGCGAGCGCCTGTTTGATGCGCCAGCGATGGACGGCGACGTGGTCACCACCTTGCAGTTCGGTCGGAATGTCGCCGCTGGATGTGATCGCGTACTGCGGCCAGTCGAGCTTGCCTGCGGTGAACGATTCGAACGTTGCCGATTCGTTGTCACCCAGCGCGCCGGGCAGCAAGCGCACACAACTGTCGATCACCACCGCAGCGGGCAACT
>JAYWAQ010000468.1:0-1513 GCA_043782305.1 Burkholderiales bacterium | reverse complement strand
ATTGGATTTGCTGCCGTTCACGCTGATCGGCGCGACCACTAGAGCCGGCATGTTGACCAATCCGCTGCGTGATCGTTTTGGCATCGTGGCGCGGTTGGAGTTTTATTCTGATGAAGAGCTCTCACGCATCGTGACGCGTTCGTCGAATTTGCTCAACGTGAACATGGAGCCGGGCGGTGCGACCGAGATCGCCAAGCGCTCGCGCGGCACACCGCGCATCGCCAATCGCCTGCTGCGTCGCGTGCGCGATTATGCTGAGGTGCGCGCGAATGGACGCGTGTCGCACGAGGTGGCCGACAAAGCGCTGGCGATGTTGGACGTGGACGCGAGCGGGCTTGATGTGATGGATCGAAAACTACTGCAAACCATCGTTGAAAAATTCGCCGGCGGGCCGGTCGGCGTTGACAATTTAGCCGCGGCGATCAGCGAAGAACGCGACACGATTGAAGACGTGATTGAGCCCTTTTTAATTCAGCAGGGCTACATCCAGCGCACCAGTCGCGGGCGCATTGCCACGGCCCGCGCGTACCGGCATTTTGGCTTGGTGCCGCCCGCGGCGATGGGCAGCGCGGAATTGTTTGGGGACCAGGGTTAGGATGAGCGAATCTGATCGCAACGGCCTCGTTCTGTCCCCTCGCCCCTTGCGGGAGAGGGCTAGGGTGAGGGGTATGGTGGCTGAACAAGCCAAGATTGCAGTCCCCGCCACCCGCCCCTCACCCCAACCCTCTCCCGCGAGGGGAGAGGGGGTCAAACCGTTCTCCATTCCTGTCCGCATCTACTACGAAGACACTGACGTCGGTGGCGTTGTTTATTACGCTAATTACTTGCGCTATATCGAGCGGGCGCGCACCGAATGGTTGCGTGCGGCGGGCTTTGAACTCGACGCCATTGCCCGCGACATGAAAGCCGTTTTTGTGGTGCGTCGTGTTGAGGCCGACTACCATGCGCCAGCGCTGCTCGGTGACCTCATCAAAGTAACCGCCGAGCCGACCGAGGTGGGCGCGAGCCGCCTTGTCATCCGCCAACGCGTGCTGCGCGGCGATGAACTGTTGTTCGCAGCGACGGTCACATTGGCATTCATTGCCAGCGATCTGTCCGGCCCCATCCGTATGCCGCCCGCCCTGCGCGCGGCGATGAAATCCACCCTCTCACTGGCTGCTGCATGAAACCCACTGCTGATCTTTCCCTGATTCATCTGGTGACCGGTGCCAGCGTGCCGGTGCAACTGGTGATGTTGCTGCTGGTGCTGCTGTCGCTGTGGTCGTGGTGGCTGATTTTTTACAAGGGCGGCACGCTCAAGCGCGCAGCGAAGCGGAACGCCACATTTGACGACGCGTTCTGGCAAGGTTCTGACTTGAACCAGCTTTATCAGCGCATCACCGAGGGCCGCGAAAAAAATGGCCCACAGGCCGATGTGTTTGCAGCAGGCTTTCGTGAATTCATCAAACAAAAGCGGCAGGCGGCGACTTCACGCGAAGCGGTGGTTGACGGCACACGTCGTGCGCTGAAGGCC
>JAYWAQ010000467.1:0-1515 GCA_043782305.1 Burkholderiales bacterium | reverse complement strand
TGTATTTGGCGTAGGCCCCCACGCTTTGCCGACTTTCAGTCGGCGGGGGGGGGCCTCAACCCACAAGCTTTAGCTGGTGGTCGTTGGGTTCAATAAATTACACACAGGGAAGCAGTTACTTGGAAAAATTTGTTGAATTTAAGAGACAACCAAAAACGCAGTTATGCATCAATGAGTGGCCGTTTCAGACTCAATCCGGACTTTCACGCGGTCCTTTGGTAAGTCAAGTACGCAGCGTTACCCGACGCCCACGAGCACCCGACAACTGGCAGCCCAATTGCAATTCATCCCAAGCACAGGCAATCATCGCCCTGCATGAAATACCTCCGGGATTTCGGCGCAGACAGCGCCCAGGTATGCCGTTGGAGCGCGTAGTATACAGATTAAAACTGTGTCAAGACTTCCACAAATTCATGATGCAGGCCTGCGGATCGCCTTCACCATCAGAGTAATCCTGCCTCTGGGGGACAGAAATTCAATCGTTTCACCGATCATTGTATCCAGCAGCGCTTTGGCCAAGGCGCTATCACGGTTGATGCTGCCGCTTGCGGGATCACCGGTACCTCGCACAATTTGCGCACTGGCGATTCGACCATTGTCGAGGTACAAATACTCTACGGTATCGCCAACTTCAACACAGATTTCGGTGGTCGCAGACGTTTTGACAATACTCTTCGTTTCGGGCTGGACAGTGGCTCGGACTGATTCACCGGTTGCGTCACTTGCTGTTCGAACTTTGGCGACCTTGAAAGGAGCCACACTATTTGTTACGGTCGGCTCGTTGACCGCCTGATCGATGCTTGCGCGGCGGATGAACTGGTGCGGCGTGAGCACGGCTTTGGATCGGGCCGCATCCCCTAAATCCAGTAGTTCTTTTGCCAGCTTATTTTTCGTCGCTTCTGAATTTTCAAACCAGTCCGTACTCCAGATGCGTAAGATTTTCCATCCCTTGGCTTCTAGAATCTCCTGCCGCCAGACATCGCTTGTGCGCGCGCGCCAGCCTGAGTGGTAGCGAGCGCCATCGCACTCCAAACCACACAGGTAATTGCGGCTGTCTGTGCTAAGGCGCACGCCCAAGTCTATGCGAAAGCCGCTTTCCCCAACTTGGCAATTGACTTGCAAACCCAACGACTCAACAAATCGTTTAACATCTTCCTCAAACGGCGACTCTGTTGCAGTGGCGGCCACTCTATCTTCGTGGCGCTGATCGTTGAGCTGATTGAGAACTCGATCAATCCCCTCGTGGTCGTTGGCCGCGACCGCACGGGCATAGTTCAGGTATTGCCATACGTAGTAGCGTTCCTGTGAGCCTTTTTCCGCTGCGTTAGAAACATGACTAACAATGAGCGAGGTGAGCACTATCATGCCGCGCTTGGCCCTGGTGATAGCTACATTCAAGCGCTTACGGCCGTCATTTTTAGCGTTCAACGGGCCATAGGCGCGGCTACTGCCACTATAGGTCAGGCCGAAAATGATGAGGTCACGCTCATCGCCTTGCACGTGCTCAACACTGCG
>JAYWAQ010000466.1:0-1516 GCA_043782305.1 Burkholderiales bacterium | reverse complement strand
ACGATGCGCTTCGCCGAGGTGTAGTCGATGAGGCTGCGTCGCCTGCAGCCGCGGCGGACTGCGACGTGATTCTGATCGCTGTACCGGTGCGCCAATTTCCCATTGTGCTCGCCGAAATTGCCGACTATCTGAAACCGGATACCGTCGTCACCGATACGGGCAGCACGAAGCAGGATGTGATTGCAGCCGCACGCGCAGTGCTGGGCAACAAAATTTCCCTGTTCGTGCCCGGTCACCCCATTGCGGGGCGTGAACATACCGGTGTTGCAGCAGCGGCGTCGGAGTTATTTGAAGGCAAAAACGTCGTGCTGACGCCGATCGCAGAAAACACGGCAGAATCGATTGAACGCGTTCGTTCGCTATGGCGTGCCTGCGGTGCAAAAGTAATAGAGATTCCCGCCGAAACACACGACGCTGTGTTCGCTGCGGTGAGTCATCTCCCGCATTTGCTGGCCTTCGCGCTGGTCGATGAATTCGCTGCGCGCCCGAATGCGAAGACGCTGTTTTCTTTTGCGGCAAGTGGATTTCGCGATTTCACCCGCATCGCAAGTTCAAGTCCTGAAATGTGGAAAGACATCGCGCTAAATAATCGCGAAGCGTTGCTGCGCGAACTCAACGCCTATGAGGCACAACTTGTTGCACTTCGAGAGGCGCTCGAGGCAAGCGATGGCGTCGCTCTTCAAAATCTGATGGCGCGTGCGCGCGATGCGCGGAATCGCTGGCT
This sequence comes from Burkholderiales bacterium, assembly GCA_043782305.1. Classification (GTDB taxonomy): domain Bacteria; phylum Pseudomonadota; class Gammaproteobacteria; order Burkholderiales; family Casimicrobiaceae; genus Casimicrobium. The sequence continues at coordinate 792 of JAYWAQ010000466.1, read as the reverse complement.
GACCGGCGAGCTCGATGGTTTTCGCGATGAGGCGATCTGATGTCCAGGCTTGAGTACCTTGATGTTGGCCCTTACCGCCGCGCCGCAGGAACTGTGACCTTGCCGGGCTCTAAAAGTATTTCCAATCGCACACTTTTACTTGCTGCGTTGTGTCCCGGCCAGACCGTTGTCAAAGGACTGCTGAAATCAGATGACACCGAGGTGATGCTCAAAGCGCTGCAACAATTGGGTGCAGACATCAGTGTTGGCAAAGGCATTGATGACGACGTCGTCATCAATGGAGTCAACTCTTTTTCAGTGTCAGAGGCAAACCTTTTTCTCGGCAACGCCGGCACCGCGTTCCGGCCGCTGACAGCTGCGTTGGCGTTGGCGGCACCTGCGGGCAGCCGCTACCAACTCTCAGGTGTTGCGCGCATGCATGAGCGTCCCATTGGTGATCTGGTCGATGCCTTGCGACTGCTCGGTGCAGACATACGCTATCTTCAAAACACCGGCTACCCGCCGCTGGAGATTCGTTCACGCACGCACGTGTCGCGCGAAAACGTACAGGTGCGAGGCGATGTGTCAAGCCAGTTTCTGACGGCGTTGCTGTTGTCGCTGCCGATACTCACGCGCCAAATCGGAAAAGCCATGAGCGTCGAGATCATTGGCGAACTCATTTCCAAACCCTACGTTGAGATTACCCTTAACCTGATGGCGAGATTTGGCATCAATGTTGTGCGCGAAGGTTGGCAGAAATTTGTTGTCCCGGCCAACGCGCAATATCAATCACCCGCTGACAATGTGATCGAG
>JAYWAQ010000465.1:0-1516 GCA_043782305.1 Burkholderiales bacterium | reverse complement strand
CGCAAGCCCTGAATAAACTGTTGCGTCAGACGCTTACTTGGCAGCTGCTTTCCTGGCAGCAGGCTTGCGAGCCGCTGGCTTCGCAGCAACGGGTTTAGCCGCAGGCTTGGCCACGGCCGCCGCTTTGGCTGCGACAGGCGCTTTGCCTGCGGAGAGCTTTTGAACCATCCTGGTCAGCTCTTCGACGCGGGTGGTCAGCTTGGTGATGTCTGCTTTGGTTGGCACGCCCAGACGGCCTACAGCGCGGCCTACGCGGTCTTCAAATACGGTTTCCAGACGATCCCATGCGCCAGCGGCTTTGCTGGTGGCTTCGGTGATCTTGCCGGAGACTTCGTTGGTCACGTCATTCATGCGCGAGTCAGCGAGTGAACGGAATTTCTTTTGCAGACCGGAGCCTTCTTTAACGAGTGCTTCAAACACTTTGCTACCTTCTTCTTGAGCTTTGGAAAATGCACCGAGACCTGCCAACCAGATGTGGCTGGACGACTCTTTGACGGTGTCGAGCAGATTGCTCTCGCTTGATTTGGCCTCTGCGGCTTTGCTGAATTTCTTGACCATTTGGTATTTCCCTTTTGAGTGAAGTTTCGATGCGTGAACTTTATGCCTCGCCCATAGAGCGAGCATCCTAGAAACCCGCTATTTCCCTAGGAGAATGGCTCTAGAATGGTTCGAGGGCATTTCGCGCAACAGCGGAAATGCAGTTTGAAAACAAGGAGGTCACATGACTTATTTCGTAACCGGAGCATCCGGATTTATCGGCAAACGACTGGTTAAAAAACTGCTCGGCCGCAAGAACACGACCGTCTACTTTTTGATTCGTGCAGAGAGCAAAAAGAAGGTCGCGAAGCTGATGGACTTCTGGGGCAGTGAAGCGTCCAAGCGCTGCATCCCCATCGTCGGCGATATTGCGAAACCGGGCCTCGGTTTGTCATCTGCGGACAAGACAAAGATCAAAGGGAAGATCAAGCATTTCTTCCATCTGGCTGCGATGTACGACATGGCTGCCAGCGCGCAGGACAACGAAACCGCGAACGTCACGGGCACCGAAAACGCCGTCGCGCTTGCAAACGAAATCAAGGCAGGCCTCTTCCATCACATGAGCTCGATTGCCGTGGCCGGCAATTACGAAGGCGTGTTCAGGGAGGACATGTTCGATGAGGCGAAGGATTACCTCGATCATCCCTACATGCAGACCAAGCACGAGAGCGAAGCGCTCGTTCGCAGGAACTGCGACATGCCGTGGCGTGCGTACCGTCCAGGTGTGGTGCTCGGCGACTCGAAGACCGGTGAAATCGACAAGATCGATGGCCCGTATTACTTCTTCAAGTTGATCCAGAAAATGCGCGCGATGCTGCCGCCGTGGATGCCCGCGATTGGTATCGAAGGTGGGCGCATGAACATGGTGCCGGTCGATTTCGTCGTCGACGCAACCGATCACATCGCGCACTCAACCGACAAGAGCTTGAACAAAAAAGCGTTCCACCTCACCGATCCTGCGCCGCTGCGCATTGGTGAT
>JAYWAQ010000464.1:0-4385 GCA_043782305.1 Burkholderiales bacterium | reverse complement strand
GCACTCTCTCTGTCGCTCAGTGCGTTATGAGTTTTCAAACCTCAGACTGCAAAACCTGGGGTAAGACCGTAAGTATAGCGGCGAATGGCTCGCATATGAACAGAAACTACAAAAGAAAAAGGCAAGCCCGAGGGCCTGCCGTTAAAGATGTCCGTCCAAAGGAGGAGGAAGGGGGACATCAATCACCCGCTAAGGAGGAGGAAGCAGGCGATGGATGAATTTAAGCATGCTGCACTGCACAAGTCAACCGCGTTTTGTAGGCTTTTGCCCGTTTTCTCGTAGGACAGTTACTCTACTTAATTATCAATCGACGAAAGTGATTATGAAATCAACAATCAAGTGGGTCGACAACGTTCAATTTGTGGCGGAAACAGGCTCCGGGCATGCCGTGGTGATCGACGGCGCGCCCGAATATGGCGGGCGAAATACCGGTGTTCGCCCAATGGAGTTAGTGCTTGCTGGCGCGGCAAGCTGCACCGCGTTTGACGTCGTACTCATGCTCAAGAAATCCCGACAGAATTTCACAAGTCTTCACGTCGATGCGGATGCCGTTCGCGCCGAAACCGACCCGAAAGTGTTCACCGCGATCAAGCTGACGTTCAAACTGTCGGGAAAAGGCCTCGATCCGGCTGCGGTTGAGCGCGCGGTCAAGCTGTCAAAGGAAAAATATTGCTCTGCAACAGCAATGCTCGGAAAAACCGCGGAAATTAGCACCGAAATCGTGATTTCAGAGGCGTGATCCAGCGGGTAGCGGGGGTTCAGCTTTTAGGTGAAATGACAAATATTTGCAGACGCGCTCGCTTACGAGCAGGTGAGTCTGCCAGTGTCAAGCGCCGTGCATGTAATGCTCGCGCGCGCCGCCGCGGCGGTCGGCAAGCGCGTGCTGCATCGTGTTGCTGTTACCAATTTCGAGGCGGCGTTGCGCGTTGTTCGCGCGAACCTCGCGATTTGCGTGGTGCCGCGCGAAGTGGCGGTGGCGTATCTTGAGATTTACGGTCTGCGCTGCATTCCTCTCAACGAGCCTTAGGCGCAGCGGCGCTTTGCGATCTGCTATCGCGACGGCGAGCATTTGTCGGCCGCCGCGCGGTTGCTCAAGGAGCATTTGCGGCGGGACGAGTAACTCGCGCCTACCTGACGGCGGCTGTAGGGCTTGGCTTACATCGAACCGGTCAATTCGCCTGACCGGAAAAACGGGCGGCGTCCGATGCAAAGGGTAAGCGCGGCATCATAAAGTTGCGGCTCATGAATCAATGTTGTGACCGAAAAGGAAGTATTGGAATGGAAAACAACGCCGAAGCGCGAGCCCAATTGTGGGATCTGATTAAAGACATCAAATTTGCCATGCTCACGACGCATCACGAAGATGGTCGTATGCATTCGCGCCCGATGACCACGCAAAATTCTGAGCTCACGAGCGATGATTGCCTGTGGTTCTTTATGCCGAGAAAAAGCGAGTCGTTGGAAGACATGTTGCGCGATTCAAATGTCGCGCTGAGCTACGCCCATCCCGGCAAAGACAGCTACGTTTCGGTGTCGGGAATCGGGCATGTCGACAATGATCCGGAACGCATTCGCGCGCTGTGGACAAAATTTGCCGAGGCGTGGTTTCCCGGCGGGCCAGAGGATCCGGATCTGGCGCTGGTCGAAGTTCGAATTACGCATGCTCATTACTGGGATGTCAAGGACAGCAAAATTACCCAGTTGTTCAAGATTGCGAAGGCCACGATGACAGGCACGCCGCCTGCAAACATGGGCGAATCTGCCGAAGTTCGCATGAGCGCTTAAGTCGTAGCCGCAAGAGCAGCTTTTTGCTGAAACGCTTATGCAATCGGGGCTTATTGGCACATTCGGCTAACGTCGATATCCATATATTGCGCTATTTAGCCCATATGCAGAGGTCATTTGAAGGAAAAGCTGATTCCCTAAACCGATGGCTCGTTTGCCATCGCGACCAGCTGTTGCGCTCGCGTCTTCAGCGCCGCGCGTAACGCGTCCGGCTCCCGAACAACGAACGAAAACGGCAAACGCGCAAGCTGACGCGCGTACCAGTTCAGATCATCGATTTGAGAGGTCAGGAATACGCCGTCGTCAGTTGGCTGAAACACGCCGATACTGTCGAACAACTCACTTCGTGCTGTGTTGAGATCGGTCTTCAACAGCACGACGACCTGAATTGCGCGCGGCATGGTTGCCGCGCTTTTCGTCAAATAGGCAACGGCATCGAATGTTGCGGGTGCTGAAAACTGCAGATTCAATGTGTTGATCTCGACAATTCGGTCAAGGCGAAATGAGCGCAGCTCGCGTCGCAGATGGCAATGGCCAACCACATACCAGCGCGCGCCGCGCCACGCTAATCCGTAGGCATCAAAATCACGATTACTTTCGGTGAAACCTTCGGCTTTTGGTGAGCGGTAGCGCAGATGCACACGCCGTCGAGCGTGTGCGGCCAGAGAGAGCTTGAGCAGTGTCGCGTTGTCACTGGAAGCGCTGGCTGACCGGCTCAGATCAAGCGATATCGTTTCGCTGAGCGCCCGCAATTGCGCTTTCAGCGGATCGGGCATCACGCGCTCCAGCTTCGCCTGGGCGCGCTCAACGGCTCCTGCCGCATGCGCGAGTCCAAACCGTCGGGCAGCCAGCAAACCGACCGATAGCGCCAGCGCTTCGTCATCGGCAAACATCATCGGCGGCAGTTTGAACCCCGCAACCAGACTGTAGTGGCCGTGACGTCCCCGCTCTGCGGTCACGGGAATGCCGAGTTCATCCAGTCGTGCGAGGTAGCGCCGCACGGTGCGCACATCTACTTCAAGCCGCGCAGCCAGTTCCACACCGCTCATGTGCCCGTGCGTTTGCAGTAGTTCGAGCACGGTCAGCACGCGAGTCGTCGGTGAGTCCATCTCTAGAGTTTATTCATAAATAGGGCTGATTACGCCCTGTTTAACTTCTAAATTCGACCTCATTGCGGTACAAATGCCGAAAAACCGAGAGGAAGTGAGTAATGACTGAATACGCACATTTGTGGCTGTACTTTTTGATGGTGTTCGGCATCATCGTATTGCCGGGTATGGATATGGCGTTTGTGCTGGCGAGTTCGCTTGCAGGCGGGCGTCAGGCCGGGATGATTGCAGTGGCGGGCATCGTGTTCGGCGGCATCTGCCATGTTGCGGCGGGCGCGTTAGGTGTGGGCTTGTTGTTCAAATGGGTACCGGGGTTGATGGATGGCATGCTGATAGTCGGTGCGCTCTACATCGGATGGATCGGGATCTCGCTGATACGAAGCAATCCCGGCGCGGCGAGTGCGAACGATCCGCCAATAATCGCGCAGCGCGGCGCGTGGGCAACGTTTCGGCAGGCGGCGTTCACATGCCTCATGAACCCAAAGGCGTATCTCTTCATGCTCGCCATCTTTCCGCAGTTTTTGCGCGCGGAATATGGCCCGGTGTGGATTCAGGCTGTGGTGCTGGGCGCGATCACCGCCATCACACAAATTGCGTTGTACGGCGGTATGGCGCTCGCTGCGGGCGGCGCACGTGGATGGTTGCGGGATCGGCCTGCGGCAGGTGCGTTTGTCGCCCGGGCCGCAGGCACCATGCTGCTGGCGGGTGCAGCGGTGACTGCTGGTGGGGCGATTACCTCACACTGACAGGCTGATACGCTCTGCGCTTTCATGCTTTTCGTTAGCGCAGGTTCCCGATGGCACAGTCATTTTCAGTAGTTATGTTGGGGGCCAGCGGCGCGGTGGGCGGACACGTCGTCGCTAAGCTGCTCAAGATGCCCGAGTTGAAGCGGCTGACGTTGCTCGGTCGGCGTGAAATGGCGATACCGGCGAGCGACGGCAAGGCGGTGATCAAGCAACACACCGTGAAATATCGATTCCCCCGACACGTACGTCAAATTCGTCGCCGGGCACGATGCCGCTGTCTGCACGCTCGGTGTTGGCCAGCCGTCGCAGATGTCGAAAGCGGAGTTTGTGCACATCGACAAGGACGTCGTCATCGCGTTCGCCACGATTTGCAAGCAGAACGGCGTGCGTCATTTCGAACTACTCTGCGCGGTTGGCGCCGACTCGAAATCGCGATCTTTTTATCTCCGCATCAAAGGTGAGCTGGAAGACGCGCTGGTGGCGCTCAATTTTGAGCGGCTCTCCCTGTTTCAGCCATCGATGATCCTGACGCCGACCAATCGGTACGGGATTCAGCAAGCGCTGACGCTTACGTTCTGGCCCATGCTTTCGCCGCTTTTGTTCGGGCCATTGCGCAAGTTTCGTGGCGTGCGCGTTGAGACGCTGGGCGCGGCAATGGCGAAACAGCTAACCACCGTGTGCAGCGGCTGCGGTGGGATGATTTTGAGGCGCTCACAAAGTAAGGCGGGCACTGCCCGCCCCGGCT
>JAYWAQ010000463.1:0-1519 GCA_043782305.1 Burkholderiales bacterium | reverse complement strand
CGCTTTACCATCACTCTCTACAACCAACGCCACTCTACGCCCGCCTTCGTCACGCGAGACAGGGAAATTAAGAGGCCCGGTGACCAAGTTGTCTAGGCTCACTGTTGCTAACCGCTTGCGCAGAGCAGGCGAAGCATCACCATTCGCGTCTTTGGCAACTGCGAGCGGCATCAATTTTTCTTTGATTTGTTTAGCCGGAGCCTGCGAATACACTCTTTCCACGCGCACTGCGATTCTTCGCGGCGTAGCAAACGCGGAAATGCCAGGCTCATGGGGGACTAGCTCTGAAAGAGCTAATTCCTGCCAGATACTATGGGCAAACGCCTCACCTAATTTCCTCAGCGCTTTGGGCGGCAACTCTTCAGTAAAGAGTTCAATCAACAACGGCTTGCTCACCGTGGCGCTCATGCCGCCACCCCAACAGCAACAGCAGCCGATTTCGGCAACATCGGGAAACCCAATCGCTCGCGACTCGCCACATAACTTTCAGCCACCGTGCGCGCGAGATTGCGGATGCGTCCCATGTACGCCGCACGTTCTGTAACCGAAATCGCGCCGCGCGCATCAAGCAGGTTGAACGTATGCGCCGCCTTGAGCACCTGCTCATAGGCCGGCAACGCGAGCTGTTTTTCCATCAGCAATTTAGCTTGCGCTTCGTAGTCGCCAAAGTGACGAAACAGCACTTCAGCATTGCTGTACTCAAAGTTGTAAGTCGATTGTTCAACTTCGTTCTGATGAAACACGTCGCGATAGTAAAGTGTGCGCGTTTCGCCGTTCTCAATCCACGTTGTCCAGACGAGGTCGTAGACGTTGTCGACACCCTGCAAATACATAATCAGGCGCTCAAGCCCGAACGTGATTTCGCCCGTAATCGGCTTGCACGGCAATCCGCCCACTTGCTGAAAGTAAGTGAACTGCGTGACTTCCATGCCGTTCATCCACACTTCCCAGCCAAGGCCCCATGCACCGAGCGTCGGATTCTCCCAATCGTCTTCAACGAAGCGAACGTCGTTCTCCTGCAAGTCAAAACCGAGCGCGGTAAGCGAGCCGAGATACAGATCGAGAATGTCCGGCGGCGACGGCTTCAGCACTACCTGATACTGGTAATAGTGCTGCAAGCGATTCGGGTTCTCGCCGTAACGGCCATCCTTCGGGCGACGCGATGGCTGCACGTATGCGGCGCGCCAGGGCTCGGGCCCGAGCGCGCGCAAAAACGTGGCAGTGTGCGATGTACCGGCGCCAACTTCCATGTCGTAAGGCTGAATCAGGGCGCAGCCCTGATCGTTCCAGTAGGTTTGCAGGCGGAGAATGGCTTCTTGAAAAGTAATCATTGGGGTCGTGAAGTACACGCTTGCCTGTTCACATAACGTGCAAACGGCAACAAAAACGGGTTGTGCCTATTTTATTGTTTGTCGACGCGGCGGCGTGAGAAATAAGGCTTCTCGATCACATAAAACGACGCGACGGAGATGAGCCAGGTCGCGGCAATCAACGCTGAGAGATAGAGCGCTATGGCGAC
>JAYWAQ010000462.1:0-4393 GCA_043782305.1 Burkholderiales bacterium | reverse complement strand
ACTTATTATGCCTCATTTTGCAGGACAAGTTGTACGACATGTGACAACCAGACGACTACATGAAAGCGTTCAAACCGAAAGGTTACCAGAGGGGCAATATGTATGCCGTGGTTCGGGGCTCAACTACTGTCATTTCGCTGTCGCGGCTGGCACCGAATTGTTGCGGCGTTTGCGTCGGAGTAACAAACGCTCGATGCTGTTGAGCGCGTCGTACCACGGAGAAAACTCTGCGAACAAGCTTCGGTCAATCGCATCTGGGTCAGCTCCAACGCGAGCGGCAAAACCTAAATCGCCGCGCTGGCGAACGAGATCGAAAATCTCACGCCATGTTCGGTTGTCATCAATGGCGAGAAAAATTTCACGCACGGCGGGCGTGGGTTTCATATCGCGCCGTAGCCCCGATTGGCTATGCGTCAGTAAAAATGCCTTACCGTGATGCCCGTCGATCACCGAGGCCAGACTGGGACCGGAGGCGGGATAACTTTCGCGCAGAAAGAAGGGTGCGTAGTTGAGATCGCCATAAGGCGCGCAGGTTTCAGTGTCGCGTGTTGCGAAGAATGCATGCAACACCAAATCGCCCCCGATTAATTCAGCCAACGATTCCTGTTCACGATGTGGTTTGGCGCTAATCGCAGCGAGTTCAGGCAAATCGTGGAGCCATGTTGAAGGCGAATAAGGCAAGCGTCCTCGATGCACATCCGAAAAATAAATATGAAGGCCGTGATCATCGGCAAACCAGCGATAAATCTCTTCCACGTCATAGGCGCGATCCTGCGAATGCAGCAGCAGATCGTAGAGCGCAGCATCGCTGCCTTGATGCAAGTCCGGATGCAACTCTGCGGAGCGTGCGAGCCAGTTCGTGCGTGGCAATTTGGCAAGTAGCCGCTTGGCCTGATCGACGCGGTCGGCATAGCTCGCCTCACGGGGCAGCTGCCGCAATATTTCCTGCGCCTGATAAATACCGATGCGTCCGATCTTGCCGTATAGCAACACGGCCATCGCACCATCATGCGCGAGCGAAGGCATCAGCGTGGCAAGGCCGGCCTCAGGGTCGGGCAAGTGATGCAACACACCAACACAATTGATGAAATCAAATTCACCCAGGTTCATCGTTGGCAAATCGAGCAGATTGCCCTGAATGAATTCAATCCCTTCGAGCCCTCTTCGCTTGGCGCGTGCCCGCGCGATGTTGATAGCTGCGGCGCTCAGGTCAAGGTGAACGACGCGAGCGCCAACGATGCCACGTTCGCGCAGTTGCTCAGCGATGAAAATGGTGCCATCGCCAGTACCGCCACCCGCGACAAGCACGCGGAAGCTGGCGTCGAAGTCACGCTCACCCCGAAAGCAATGATGATTGAGCAAGTCCAGATCATCGAGCCATGTACCAATCAGGCGCGAATCCTCTTCCGCGGGATCGCGGGGCGGGTAAGGCAGCGCTTCATATTGCGCAGCGACCCTGGCGCTGATATCTGCGGTCACGAATGCCTCTGCTTCATTTACTTCTCTCACGACCATGTTTTGCTCGAATTGCATCTCTTGGGTGCTCGCCAGCGAAGCAGATTTCCGCCCTGAGTCGCCGTTGCCTTGTTTCCCTGTCGATCACGCATTCAAGCGCGCAACCTGTACGAGCGAAGATCATACTGCACGCCACTTTGGGTTTTTTCGTTGAGCATTGTGCTCACTGCAGCGCTGTGTGCGACGTCATTGCAACCTCGGCAACTACGCAAAAGCAAAAAAAAGCCCGCGTCCTTGCGGTACGCGAGCTTTTGCTGGCTTTGAAGCCCTTTGATTCAGCGCGTAAGCACTAAATCAACAACGTGCTTTACTTGAATTTGTATTCGAGCGCAGCGCGATAGGTGCGACCACGTGGGTCGACATAGGTTGGATCGTAGCCGACCTGGAAGTACTGGTTTTGAACAGTAAATGGTGGATTGCGATCCGTCAGGTTGCGGATGCCAAGTTTTACTTTCAGGTTCTTGATGCCAGACCAGGTAAGTGCCGTGTCCCACGTCTCGTAAGGCGCAACTTCGCGGATGCCGTCCTGGTCAAGGTAGGCGCTCTGCCAGTTGTAGCCGAGGTACGCATTCCAGGGGCCGCTGTCCCACGTGATTGATGTGGTGTGCTTGAAGCGAACCACCGGCCCGAAGATTGCGAATTGACCTACGTTCTGGCTCTCAGGGCCGCCTGCTGTGGTGCGGCTCTTCTGCGAACCGAGATACGTGCCTTCCATGCCGATGGTGAAATCACCAACCGCTGTCTTTGGAACGCGCAATTTCATCGATGCATCAAAGCCGCTGGTCTTTTGTGTCGACACGTTCGCATAACCGGCTTTGATGAAGCTGATTACGGTTCTTCCCGTTGCAGGATCAATCTTGGTGATCACGTCCGGCGCGTAGATACTGCTACTCGTCTTCGTGGCGGGATTGAATTTAGCGATGTAGTCGTTCAACTTCGTGTCAGCGCTCAAAATACCAATCACGTCGCGCTGATCAATGTTGAAGTAATCGAGGCGCAGCGATACGTTCGCCGTCGGCTCAAGCACTGTACCCACAGTGAACTGCTTGGATTTTTCAGGCTTCAAATTCGGATTGCCGCCTTGCCGGACCGTCAACTGCGCGTTGCAATATTTCGGATCAAAGCGTGCGGTACAGCCAGCGGCACCGCCGTAGAGTGGATCGTCGTACGCACCGCCCGTATTGGTCTGCGTAACTGGCAATAACAATTCAGGCAGCGTTGGAGCACGGAAGCCTTCGCCATAAGAGCCGCGCAACAGCACCTCTTTTATCGGCTGCCAACGCAAACCCACTTTAGGTGTAGTCGCGTTACCGAAGTCACTGTAGCGGTCATAACGAACTGCGACTTGTGCCTCAAGGTTCTTGACGATCGTAGCGCTCGCCTCACCGAACAGCGCGAAAACGTTGCGCTTGCCAACCACGGGCAGCTGATCGCCACCACCACCGAGCACGTCGCCACTGTTCAGCACGGCTAGCGGCACGTCGTTGTACTTCTGCTGCCGGAATTCACCACCCAGAGACACCGCGAGGGGGCCAGCGGGCAGTTGCGCAATTTCGCGCGACATGTTGAAGTCAATCCCGTTATTGGTCGACTTCGATTGGCGCACGTCCTGCAGAATCTGTGTCGAGCGCAGGAGCGCCAGACCGGCCGCATCGTTAGGGCCCCACAGGTTGATATTGCCGGTAGCTACAGCTGGCAGGAATTTGGATTCAAACACCCAGCCGCCAACATAGCGATCAGTCGCTTTCGATTGCGCGGTGTAGAGGCCTGTCTTGTAATCCCAGCCAGCAAGAATGCCTTCGAGTCCAACAACAGCACGGCCTTCATCGGACTGAGCGCGGTCGGAACGACCACCCAATTCAAAGGTGCGGTAATAGACGTTCAGTGGGCCAGTAAGGGTCACGCCCGGAATCGCAGGCGTGATGCCCTTGCCAGGGTAATACCGACCGTTTGCTGGGTAGAGCAAAGGATCACCGTTGAAAGTCGTCGCTTCCGATGCTGGAACTGGCGAAACAGTAAACGTTGTTTTCGTCGTGGCGTAGTTGAATTCAGAGACCAGCTTGTGATTGGCATTGATCTGGAAGGCAAACGCGCCAACGACCGACAGCTTCTCCGAAGGCGTGACGATGTCAATCACGCTGGCGTAGTCAAAACGGCAACGCGAATCAGTGGCGCTGGTTCCCAGCGAAGTGGGCGGAGAGCAGTTGGCGCCGTACTTGTTCGCGTACGGGTTGACGAACGCGCCATTGAAAAGAATGTTCGCCGGATACGAGTTCGAGCTCAACCGATTGACCAGAATGGCGCCGGTGGTTCCATCACGAATTAAAGCGGTTCTTGAGAAAGAACGATCAGACGCTTTAAGGGCGTCTTGCTTGTCGTAGTTGAACGAGGCAAAGCCGTTGAAGCCGTCTTTGGCCAGATCGCCAAAGCCAATCGTGGCGCTGGCACCGTAGCGCTGGCCATTGCCTTTGCCACCGGGCATCGAGCCGTAGACTTCGGCGATACCGCCATTGAAATCACGACGCGTGATGAAGTTGATCACGCCTGCGATCGCGTCAGAACCGTAAATAGCGGATGCGCCGTCGCGTAGGACTTCAACGCGCTCAAGGGCGGCCAGAGGAATAGCACCCAGATTGACAGCGCCGCCGTCAAATGCGTACACAGCAAGGCGACGACCGTTCAACAGCACGAGCGTGTTGTTCGAGCCGAGACCGCGCAGCGAAGCGCCAGCAAAACCAGGACGGGCCGAGTCGCCCAGTGCAAGTGAAGAGTTGTAGCCGCCGCCGTTATTAGCCGACAGGCGCTCAATCAGATCAGCCGCAGAGGTGGCACCGCTACGCTCGATTTCAGCGCGGGTAATAACGGTGACCGGCAGCGC
>JAYWAQ010000461.1:0-4411 GCA_043782305.1 Burkholderiales bacterium | reverse complement strand
CCGTCGGGCAAAAGCTCGATACGGCGGTCGCCAGAACTGAGCAGGCGGCGACCGATGTTAAGGACGCCACCAAGGCCTCAATTGAGTCTGCAACCACCGCGCTTCGAGATGGCGCAGCACAGGCAAAAGTCGCGGCGCAAACTGCGACTGACGGCATGAACTTCGACGCACGAGACGCCACCATCACTGCCTCAGTTTCGGCCGGGTTGATCAAAGATCCGGACCTGAGCGCCATCAAGATTGATGTCGACACCAAAAAGGGTGTGGTCACTTTGTACGGCCCCGCGCCGTCGCAGGCCGCGCTTGAGCGTGCAACGATGATCGCGAAAGCGGTTAAGGGTGTGTTGGCGGTCGACAATAAGCTAACCGTCAAGACAAGCTAGAAAATCGCGCCCCGCCCTCGGGGAAAGTCTGTTGCGCCGCGCTCGGCTTGAAGTACCAGCCCTCAGTTTGAGGGCTTTTGGTGCTGCCCGCGTGATCTAGGTCAAAGCGAAACTGAGCGGGTTCATTGTTGCGCCGCCGTAAAATGAAGGTCATACTTTCCGGAAAGGAATGGAAATGGCAACATCCGTGGTGGCTCGTGGCGACGATTTGCTAAAACCACTGCAACAGACAGAAGCCGTAACCGCTGATCTCGAACATGCTGCCGATCAAGCCATGGTAATCGGCGCCGTTCTTGCGAAAGAGCTTCCTGTTGACGTCCAGGTAGGCGAAGTGGCTCAGGCCATCGAGCAGACTGGTGAATTGAAAGAGCAGCTGGCCCATTCAGCTGAAACGTTAACCGAAGTTAGCGCCGAGCTGGAGCAGGAAATCGCAAAACGGCGCACGGTTGGCAGGCTATTGGAAGCTAGTCGCGCGCAGGTGGAGGCGCTGAAGACCGAGGTTTCGGACTCGCAAAAGTCTCAGTCTTGAGGCATCCCGATCAATAAAAAACCGACCCGAGGGTCGGTTTTTTTCGTCCAGGCATGCAAGCCTGGACGATGTCGTTGCGTTTGGTTTAGTTGCGCACAACGATGTCGTTGCGAACGCGCTTGACGCCATTCACGTCGCGAGCGATAACTTCAGCTTGCGTGCGCTCTGCGGACGACTTGGCGAAACCCGAAAGCTGCACTTCGCCTTTGAGGGTTTCAACGCTAATTGAAACAGCGGCTACCATTGGGTCTTTGGCCATGCGTGCCTTGATCTGCGTCGTGATCGTCGTGTCATCAACGAATGCGCCGACAGTTTCCTGTTGACGCACAACGGCGCAACCTGCGCTGAACAGCGTAACCGCAGCGAAGGTGGCAGTAGCGATGATATGGATTGCTTTTTTCATGAGTGACTCCTGGTGGTAAAAATAAAAGTGACAAGCGCTGCGAATTTTTGAGGTCAGTTGACGTGATGGCCGCAGCGCGCAATCAATCAACTGTCAAGCGAAAGCGGTGTGTTAAGCGGAGAGCCAATCGCTCAGCTCATCGGCGTGCTCTTCTTCATCAGCAAGGATGTCTTCGAGCATTCGACGCGTGGTGGGATCTAGCTCGCCGATCAGGTTGATCATCTGGCGATAGCTCTCCACGGCGACGCGTTCGGCTACGAGATTTGCCTTGACCATTGCTTTCAGATCGGCCGAGTCGTCATAATCCGCATGGCTGCGCGACGTCAGCGAATCGGGTGAAAAATCCGGGCTGCCACCGAGCTGCACAATGCGTGCGGCGATGCGATCTGCGTGTCCAGACTCCTCGTTCGCGTGCACCAGGAATTCCTCGGCAATCTTTGACGAGTTGACGCCTGTTGCCGTGAAGTAATGCCGCTTGTAGCGCAGTACGCACACCAACTCTGTTGCCAGCGAATCATTGAGCAGCGTGATAATTGCTTGCCGTTCGTTGGTAAAGCTGGGCGTTACGGCACCGTCGTCGAGACTGCGTGCAGCAGCATCGAGCGCCTTCTGGTCGAGTTTCAACTCGACCGGCTTTTCTGATTTGGAAGTCATCATTGTTCTTTCTGTAAATTTTCGGCAACGCTAGCTACAAGCGACGCCGCCATGACGGGCAAATTTGATGAGCGCACGAGGCTCATTCCCAGCGCTGTGACCGATGCCATGCGCCACGGGCGAAACAGCACCAACGCCGCCCCAGCCGCAGCAGCAACGGCGAGCGTTGCCACCGGTTTTCGTTTCACGTAATCCGCGACGACAGGTCTTAAAACGGTAGCGCCCACGTGCAATGGGTGGTCGCGCCACCATGTAGACACGCCCGCTTTGGCCAGCCCCATCCAGTCGATGGTATTGACGTTGTTCTGTGTGGTGGCGGAACGCTTTTGACGAGCGTTGCTGGCAAAAGCTGCCGCGCTCCCATTGGTTGGCTTTCGAGTCTGGTCGTGCTTCGGCGCGACCGGCTCGCCCATCAGATACTCCCGGAGTTCTCTCCGGGTTTGATCCAGTACTACCTGCGCGTTCAGGGTGCTGACAGATGAATGTGACAAATCGGAAGTGGAGTGGCTGTTCACGCGCCATCCTCCTTCGCCTGAATCACTTGCCGAAACGCCTGAATGTCGCGTTGGACGTGATCTGCGAAAGAAACGGTAGGTTCGTCGATGCCAGATCTCATTGCCACCACTGCTGCGATGATGGCAGCCAGCAGCGCGACAGTGGGTACGGCCACAAGCATCGCAGTCGAAGCAAATACCGGCTGCGTTTGCGTTGCAGCCACGCTTGCCAACATAAGCGCCATGCCCGCCAGCACGATGAACGCCACCGCGAACACCAGCGCAACCGCGCCGGCAATCGCGCGGCGAATCAACTGCTGCTTCGCGCTACTCACCTCGTCCTGCGCGAGCTTTAAATAGCCCGCGAGATGATCAATGATCAGATCAGGTCGATGCGTGACGAGATTAAACAGCGGAACCAGCATGACGATCTACTTTCTTGCAGACAGCTATGGAATCGAGACGTCTACCGACCGTTGTACTGATTGCGATTGCTGGAACGGTTGCGCGCAAGGATCAACAGCGCGGCAAGCGTTGCGCCCGCAGCGGCAGCAATGGCGACTGACTTTATCGGTTGCTCGGTTACATAGTTTTCGCAAGCAGTGGCATAACGCGATGCCGTCGCCTTGGCACGGGTGCCAGCTTCGCGCGTTGCATCAAGTCCACTCTGCGCCATCTCGGCACCGCGTGAGGCGAAACGCTCGATCGCTGGTTTGACGCCGTTCTGAAAATTCTCGAGTTTGCTGGACGCATTGGAGAGCGCGCTCTGGGCCGCATCATGCGCAGAGTCAATGCCGTCTTCGATACCGTTGACAAGCTGGCTGCCGCGCTTGCTGATTTCGTCTTGAAGGGAGTCGACCGTGGAGGGGGTGTTACCGAATTTCATAATATTTTTCCTGAAGATTTTTTGGGATTGAATTGGATGTGCGTGATTTGTCGTCAGTGCGATCACTTACGAATCAGGCTCAGCACAAATGTCACGATCGCAATGAACGCGAATATGTAGAAGAGAATCTTTGCGATTTCCACGGCACCAGCGGCGATGCCACCAAATCCGAAGACCGCCGCGATGAGCGCGACTACTAAAAAGACAACTGCGTAATGCAACATGGTGGGCTCCTAAAGCTGGGTGGCTGGTTGGCTGTCACTTGACCATCAAGTTGATGCCATAGGAGAGATTCTGTTCGTTGCCTCACGGGTAGCATCGGCGGGTCGCCTAACGTTTTGTCAGCTCGGTGACGTCGCTGCTGTAGGACAGCGCTCACAGGCTGCGAGATGGAGGCAGCCCGACGGTGCAATTCCATTTCTAATTCGATGGGAGACTAGGCGCGACTACGCAGACAGTGCGCTAGCACGGCAATGAGGAGCAACAACGTATCGTATTGAATTAGAAATGGAATAAGCTCAAAGTGGCGCAAGCAGCGGGCTAGGCGCCCGGTATCGAGGCCGCTTCATAAACGATTGCTGCATCAGGCGGGACGGTACCGCTGATGCCATCAACCTCGGCGGCCACCTGCTTCGGCCGCGGAAACACCGCATGAACGCGCGCGCCCTGGCCTGCCAAGGACGACACCTTGAGCGTGCCGTTAAGCGCCTCAATGCGATGGCGCATGCCGGGCAGGCCGTGGCTTGCGTTCTGGCGGGTGTCGACATCAAAGCCGCGCCCGTCGTCCTCTATGCTCACTTCGATGTGATGGTCGTAACCGTGCAGCGACACGACAACCTCGTTGGCTTCGGCATACTTGGCGATATTGTTGAGCGATTCCTGTACGGTGCGATACACCGTCAACTCAGCGTCGGGCCCAAGATCGACGGCCTCGATATCCGTCTTCACCCGCACGCCCGTACGTTCGCTAAACTCGCTGGCCAGGATTTCCAGCGCGGCATCAAGACCGAGATTCGATAGCGAAGATGGACGTAAATCTTCAACGATTCGGCGCTTGAGCGT
>JAYWAQ010000460.1:0-4412 GCA_043782305.1 Burkholderiales bacterium | reverse complement strand
TAAGCGAGAAGGCGCTCATGCAAACAATCCTTCTTCGCTGCCGATCAACTTCACAAACGCATCTTCGAGGCTGTCGAGTCCCGTGGCTGCCAGCACGTCTTGGGGCGTTCCCGAGAATACGGCTTGGCCCTTGTCGATGATCACGATGCGGTCACACAACGCGGCGACTTCCTGCATGATGTGGCTCGAAAAGAGCACGCATTTTCCCTGACCTTTGAGCCCGCGAATCAGTTCACGCATGCTGCGAGTGGACATGATGTCGAGGCCGTTTGTGGGCTCATCCAGCAATACCGTTTGCGGGTTGTGAACGAGGGCGCGCGCAATGGCGACTTTCATGCGCTCGCCCTGCGAGAAACCTTGTGTCGGACGATCTGCGAGATCGTGCAACCCGAGCTCGTCGATGAGGGCGGTCGTGCGCTGCTGAGAGTCTGCCGCCGACAAGCCCTGCAAGCGACCGAAATAGTTGATGTTTTCACGCGCGGTGAGCCGCCAGTACAGGCCTTTCGCATCGCCCAGAACGCCCAGGCGTTGACGCACTTTCGCGCGCTCGCTGGCGAGGTCTGCACCGTCAATTCGCGCGCTGCCCGCGTCAGACGACAAGAGCGTTGAGAGCATACGCAGCGTCGTCGTTTTGCCCGCGCCATTCGGGCCGAGAAGTCCCGTGACTTCGCCGTCCTTCGCCGCGAAACTGACATTATTAACAGCGGTAACGATTCGTGTCGTTGCTTTCAAAGCGAATGCTGAGGTGCGCTCGCGGACTGTGAAGCGCTTGCAGAGACCTTCCACTTCGATCATGGCGTGGCCTCCAGCGTCGATGTGTAGAACAGCGGGCGCGGCAGTTTCAGCTCCGCTTCGCAGGTGTCGTTGCCAGCGGCAATATTGCCTGCTTCGACAAATTTCGTGATGATTCGGCGCACACACGGCTGCGGTGACGTGATGTGTCCAACGCCCGGCACTACGATGTGTTTGCTGTTCCCCAGCGTCTTGGCAGCGAGCGCGCCCTGCGCTGGCGGGGTCACCGGATCCTGCGTGCCGGAGAGCAAGAGCGTTGGTATGTCGCTGGTCGTTGGCTCAAAAAATTCGGGAGCGACTTTGCCATGTGGAAAGCCTTTGCAAAAGCCATAAAACATATCGTTAAGTGACTGGAATCTTGGGTTCGGTAGTGGCGTTCGATTCAGCATGTCTTCTGCGCACATGACGGCAAATCGTTGTGCGATGGCGATGTCGCCTTCTCCGATGGATGAGGCTGACATCGTCGCAGCGAGCGGTGCGAAATTACCCTTAGCCGCCTGATAAATCAGGCTCGGGATCATGCGTGAGGCTTCCGGCATGTAGAGCGTTGGCCAGATCAACGTCACCAGCGTACGATCGGAAACCACGCCATTGATCGGTTTGCCGCTGGCGGGGTGTACGAAATTAACCGGTCGTGGCGTCGCGCGAAGCTCGGTGAGCAAGGTGTCGAATGTTGTCAAAATGTTGGGATAAGCCTTGGTGCATCCGGCGCTCGCCGCGCATGCAGCAAGCGTTGAACGCAACTCCGCCTCGGACGTAGCCAGCGCATCATCGGGCAAATGCAGGCTGGTCGGCGCGACGCCATCGAGCACAGCGGCGCGAATGCTTTGCGGGTAGCGCTTCATATAACGCAGCGCCACGCGCGAGCCGTAGCTGCCGCCCCACACATTGATTTTGTCGTGGCCGAGCGCCTTGCGAACCAGCTCCAGATCGTCGACGTAGTCATCCGTCCGATGTGTTGCCGCGTTGCCCTTCAGGCTCGCGATGCACTTGGCCCAATCGCGCAGCATGGCTGCGTCGGAATTGCCAAACGCCTCCTTCAGCGGATCGACGTTCGGGTCGGCGGCAGTGGAGTCACAGGTCAGCGTTTTGCTCTTGCCCGTTCCGCGTTGATCAACCAGTACGATGTCGCGACTCTTGCGCAAATCGCCCAGCGCGCTCACCAATGCGCCAATATCACTCGCTGCTTGACCGGGCCCGCCAGCAAAGAAGTAGACGGGATTCGGCTCAGGGTTGCGCGCGAAAGCAGGAAGCACGGCAACGTGGATGTTGATGGACTTGCCTGCGTCGCCCTTGTCGCTGTAGTCCTCGGGCACGGCGACCATCGCGCAGCGCGCTTGCGAATCAATGCGCTTGAGGCGGCAATCGGAAAAATTGATTGCGGCGTCCGGCGCGTGCGTCTTTTGCACACCGCAACCCGTCAGGTTCGCGGCCACCGTCAACGCAAGCGCTGTAACAAGTAGCAGCGACGATTTTGCACTCGCTGCGCCAAAGGGTGACCGTAGGAAAATGTTCGCTCGATTCATGCCGCAAGCGTAGCAGCGCTATTGCAGACAGTTTCGTCGGATGCGACGAACTGCCGTGAAGCTGGCTCGAAAAGCACAAAAGCGCCCAAAACACGAGCGATGCGCACTAAGCGAAATCAGCGTCTTCCTAACGAGTACCCTCAGCCGCTGCCCCCCGCACGGCATCGAGAAAGCGCTGGCCCACCGCCACCCCCATCTGGCGATCAAGAGATTGCCGCACCTCGGTAACGGTCACCCGCAGTTCCTGTGCGCTCTTGCACTGATCGATCTTCAAGGCGAGTGCGTCAGCTTCGGGCCCAAGAATGTCGTGCAAAGTGCGCACCGCTGTGCGTCGTACGGCCAGCACTTGAGCGGCCGTGGGTTCGAGCACACCGTCGGTATCGCTGTGCACTGCGGCTATCGCTACCGGCGCGGCTGTTGCGGATTGCGCTGCTGCGGGCCGCGTTGTCGCCGCAGTGGGCGTGATCGCCGTCGCGTGCCCGATGGTCGCCGAGGTGATGAGGCCCTGTATCTCAAGCTCTGCAATCAAATAATTGATTTCGGAGCCGCGCACGAATGCGGCCAAGCGGGTCAGCGTAGCGGTGCCGTCGATCAGGATCAGCAGACGTCGCAATTCCGCGCGCAGGCCCAGCGCACGCGCCCCAACCTCGGCAACCCCCGCTTCGGTTTTTCGAAAAATCGCATTCGCATTCGCATTCAACATGATCACTCCATATCCGCAAGTGAATGCGGAAGGGCACCTTTAACTCAGGTGAATTTTTTTTAAAGTTTTACTACAGTTTTCGGACGAGATCCCGCTGCGAAGCGATTTCCGGGTTGAGGTGATTTCCGGATGTGCCGACAGAACTTCACGCACGCCTTTCTTCATGTAGTTTCGCCGCTGCCTGCGCTGGCTGCACCGCGAACTGCGTCGAGAAACTGTTGCCCGGTGTCAACACCGAACTGCTCATCAAGCGACTGATGAACCTCCGAAATCACCGCGCGCAGCGCCAAAGAATCTTCCGGTTGGTGAAGTTTGTCCAATAGTTGGTGCTTAGTCACACCCAGCAGGCGCTGCAATTCGCGCACCGCTGCGCTGCGCACAGCGGAAAGGTGCGAGGGTGACACGGGCGGCCTGCTCACGGCACCCGCGCAAATGACGGGCGAGGTGGCTGCGGTATCTGTCGTAACAGGCGCGCCGTCGCCCTCTGGACGGATCGGAGTAGTGCCGCGAGAGTTTGGCAGCGCAGCGGCGCCGACCTCGTTTGCTGCCACGATCAAGCCCAATGCTTCGAGCTCAGCCACCAGCGCACTAACGTCCATTCCTGGGACGAGTCCGGACAGTCGCGAAAGCGGTGTTTTTCCGTCCACCAGAATCAGCAGGCGCCGCAAGGCAGGCCGCAACCCCAGCAAACGCTTTTGCACCTCGGCTACACCGGCCTCAGTCTTGCGGTAACCGTTGGTGGTTGGTGACGTGATGAGTCCCTGAGTTTCCAGCTCGAAAATGAGCGACTCGATTTCTGCCCCACGCACAAACATCGCCAGACGACTCACCGGCGTTTTGCCGTCAACCAAGATGAGTAGTCGGCGCAGTTCCGCGCGCAGGCCCAGCTTACGCGTCTGAACTTCGCTTAAACCCGCCTCCGTTTTGTTATAGATCGAATTTATGTCAAGCATCGTGAACCTTTAGCCGATAAGCCGCCGGGCTGTCCCTTTATGACAACGCCGCCAGGGCTCACCCATCAATAATTTGTACTACAACACCAACTCATGTCCGCACACAGTATGCCAGCCGACCGATCTTGGCGGTGGATTGGCGGGTTTCGGTTGACCCGCATGATGCAAAGCGGTTGGAGCATTGCTGCGGCGCTACGGCTGGCCGATCAGGCGGATTGTTCCAGCCGACTTCGAATTCGCGAGATTGACATAGGCCGAAGCCCCGCCAGAGCCCCATCGTGTCACCAGATCGCTGTAATGTGCCGAAAATGGGTTGCCGGACTGACCGGTGGAGTAGATGATCGTCGAGGCATTGGCATCGGCTACGGACAGGTCGTACACCGCGCGCAGGCTGGCGGCGAATTCGTTGGCGAAGGGGTTCGGTTCGCGCAGGCGAAC
>JAYWAQ010000459.1:0-4424 GCA_043782305.1 Burkholderiales bacterium | reverse complement strand
GCGTGACTTGTTCCGTGGCCAAAAGGCCCGCGTATTGACGCGTCAAACTGGCGTCGGTGCTGGTCAAAATCCGCTCAAAATCTTCAACGGTCAACGCGGAGAGCTCTACACGAATCGGAAAGCGCCCCTGCAATTCAGGAATCAGATCGCTTGGCTTCGAGAGGTGGAATGCGCCGCTAGCGATAAACAAAATGTGATCGGTTTTGATCGCGCCGTATTTCGTGTTGACGGTGGTGCCTTCCACCAGCGGCAGCAGATCACGCTGCACACCCTGCCGGGACACATCGGTGCCGCTCGTCTCCTGCCGCGTCGCGATCTTGTCGATCTCGTCCAAAAACACGATGCCATTCTGCTCGGCGTTGTCGAGCGCTGTCTGCTTCATCTCGTCCTCGTTGATGAGCTTGGCGGCTTCTTCGTCCTGCATCACTTTCATCGCCTCGTCGACGCGCATCTTCTTCAACTTTTTGCGCTCACGATGCATGTTGGCGAACATGCCCTGAATCTGCTGCGTCATCTCCTCCATTCCGGGCGGGGCCATCACTTCCATCTGCGGCGAGGCGATGGCGACCTCGATTTCAATCTCTTTGTCGTCAAGCGCACCCTCGCGCAGCATCTTGCGAAATTTCTGCCGCGTCGCGTTGTCCGTTGGCTTCAGATCGTCAAAATTCACCGCGCTTGGCGGCGGCAACAGGGCGTCGAGCACGCGCTCCTCTGCCGCGTCCTGCGCGCGATCACGCACGGCCTTGATTGCCTGTTCCCGCGTCAGCTTGATCGACACTTCAACCAGATCGCGGATGATGGTGTCAACATCGCGCCCGACATAGCCTACTTCGGTGAACTTCGTCGCTTCCACCTTCACGAAAGGCGCGTTCGCAAGCCTCGCCAGTCGTCGCGCAATCTCGGTCTTGCCAACGCCCGTCGGTCCGATCATCAGAATGTTTTTGGGTGTTATTTCCTGCCGCAGCGGATCCTGCACCTGTTGTCGCCGCCAGCGATTTCGGAGCGCAATGGCGACGGCTTTTTTTGCAGCGGCCTGGCCAACGATGTGACGGTCAAGCTCGTGGACAATTTCTTTGGGGGTCATTGGGGTAGACATGCCGCCAATTTTACGGACGTAGAATTCACACAGTCCTTCAAAGGTTCACACCATGCCCATCCTGCAAGACAAAAAAATTCTGCTTACTGGCCTGCTCTCCAATCGCTCAATTGCATTTGGGATCGGCAAAGCGCTCAAACGCGAAGGCGCGACGCTGGCGTTCACCTATGCCGGCGAGGCGATGAAATCGCGCGTCGAGAAGCTCGCGCCCGAACTCGGCGGCGGGATGATCATGAGCATGGATGTGACGCAGCAGG
Source organism: Burkholderiales bacterium (assembly GCA_043782305.1). GTDB lineage: Bacteria > Pseudomonadota > Gammaproteobacteria > Burkholderiales > Casimicrobiaceae > Casimicrobium. The sequence goes on along the minus strand of JAYWAQ010000459.1, from coordinate 3,071 downwards.
ACGAAATTGATGCGGTTTTTGCGAAGCTCGGCAGCGAGTGGGGTGGGCTCGACGGCGTCGTGCATTCCATTGGTTATGCGCCGCGCGAAGCGATTGCCGGTGATTTTCTGGATGGTTTGTCGCGTGCATCCTTCATGACGGCGATGGACATCTCGGCTTACAGCTTTGCCGCACTCGGCAAGGCGTCGCGCGAACTGATGCGGGGCCGCAACGGTTCGCTGCTGACGATGTCTTATCTCGGCGCGGTGCGCAGCGTGCCGAACTACAACACGATGGGTGTGGCCAAAGCGGCGCTTGAGGCGAATGTGCGCTACATGGCGGCCACACTCGGGCCGGAAGGTACGCGCGTTAACGGCATCAGCGCCGGACCGATCAAGACGCTGGCGGCGGCCGGTATTGCCGGCTTCTCGACGATGCTCAAGAACTTCGCAAATGCCGCGCCACTGCGTCGCAACATTACAGCCGACGAAGTCGGCAACGTTGCCACATTCCTGATGTCCGATTGGGCGAGCGCGATGACCGGAGAAATTCTCTACGTCGACAACGGCTATTCGCAGGTCGCTGCGGGCATGGACGACGGTGGCGAGAAGCCGAAGGAGTAAGCAACCATCCCCCCGTTTTGCGGAGAACGGTTACTGAAAGCGCGAAGAGTATGAACCGGCAGGTGTTTTGGTGCCGAACTCCCCACCGAGAAATGCGGCAAACGCATTGTTTGGATAAGGCTGCGAATCCAGCAACTTCGGCGCGTCGCGCTGCCTAACCGTTCAAACAATTTATTATCGTGAGCCAGGCTGAAATCGCCTGTCGAAGGTCATGAACTGATGATGAACGCTGTTAATTCCAGCAAGTGACGCTGTCCCAAATCACCTCTTTTGCTGCGCTGACCTGGCCGAATGCGGTCAGTTACCATTGCGGACACGTCATCTCTGCCGCCTCCCCTATGCGCAGCGCCTCACGTGCAACCCGAATGCGCCCAACGACCGCAAGCGGCCCAATGCAGCCTTGGCAATGCTGCAGGTTGCGGGGTCGACTTGCTGCCGAACCTCCAAGAAGAGCTATTTCGTTTCTGAAGACAAGGCCTTCACGACCCGATACAGGTATTCGTGCCCCTCAAAGAATGACTTGACCGGGATGCGTTCGTCCTTTCCGTGAACGCGAATGTCTGTGCTGTTGACGGCAAGACCCGAATGACCATATGTGGGGATGCCCGCGTTGCGAAGGAAGCTGCCATCGGTTGCGCCGGCCAGCATGCCTGGAACGACAGGGATGCCTGGCCAGAACTCGGCAGACACTCTCTCGATCGTCCGCAGAATGTTCGCATTCAGGGGTGATGCGGGACTCGGGACGGGCACGCCGATGGGCGTCAGCGAAATCGAGTCATCGGCCAAGACGCGCAACAGCGTCTTTTGAACTTCGTCTGCGGGCGTTCCCGGAAGGATGCGGCAGTTAACGCTGGCGCGCGCAGTTTGCGGCAGGGCATTGATCGCCTGGCCTGCTTCGAGCAGAGTGGCAACACAGGTTGTGCGCATCTGCACGTTGTACCGCACGGTCCTGGACAGCCGTTCAATGGCGGCCGGTTCAGGGTTCGGCGAGGCAATGGACCGCATGTCAGCGCCGACCTGAGGGTCCACGAGTCCAGCCGTACGCTCGAAATAAGCACGCGTGGTCTCATTCAACTGAAACGGGAAATCAAAGCGAGCCAGCCGCGCCAGGCCATCGGCCAGGCGGTAGATGGCGTTGTCCTTCGGCGGGAGGGAGCTGTGCCCGCCGGCATTCTTCACCTCCAGTCGGTAACTCATCGACACCTTCTCGCTGGTCTGGAAGGTGTTGAGCACGGGCTTGTCGTTAGCCATTCCAACGTACCCACCTTCGTTCAGCGCAAACTCGGCGTCGATCAGGCTGCGGTGGTTTTTCAGCAGCCACTGCATACCCATCACGTTGGCGTCGCCGATTTCCTCGTCCGTCTCCAGCGCGACGATGAGGTCGCGGTCCGGTCGAAAGCCTTCTTGCTTGTAACGGATCAGGTTCGCCACAAACGCAGATGCCAGGAACTTGTCGTCCCAGACACCTCGCCCGTAGAAGTACCCGTCCTTCTCCAGCAGTTTGAAGGGATCAACTGACCAATCTTCCCGTTTGGCCTCGACCACGTCGAGATGCGCTGCGAGCAAGATCGGTTTTCTGGTGCCCGTGCCGCGCAGTCGCGCGACAAGATTTCCTTTGCGCGGAGCAGGCGAGAGAACCTGCACATCGCCATCGGCAAAACCCGCCGCCTTCAGCCGGTTAGCCATCGCCTGTGCGGCCTGCAGCGTGTCGCCTGTCGCCGTCACAGTATTGATCTCGACCAGCTCCTTAAATATGTCGCGGGCGAGTTGCTGGTGAGTAAGCAACGGCTGCGCCGACGTCGAACCCGGCGCCAACGACGATGCCATGGCGAAGGCAACGAGGACTGGCGTGATGGATTGCTTGCGGGATTTGATAGGGAACTCCGTCGATGTTTCGTTGATATGAGGAATGCTGGTCTTCGTTGGCTCGCCTTCCGGTTGTGACTCTCAAGTCATGCACAAAGGCTTCCATAAGAAGGAGCTGCACTACTGTAACTGAACATTGGCAAATCCGCTCGCACGGCGAATGACTGCTTCTGGCCGAAAGCGGGCGTTCGGAAAATTCATTCTGCGATAACAACTTGTCCGCTTGCCAGAGGACCGAGGGCCGTGTCTCGAGTTTACGCACGGGCGTGGGAAGTGCACACCGCCGTCGCCTTAGATTTCTAGCGCACAGCTGTTGCAGCGGCGGGATATAGCTAGACTTCGTGCCATTGCTACCCACGTCGGCCATCACGATGTTTGATTTTTTTTCGTCGTCTCGACTGATCGCGAATTGCCTTGATTGCCTGTCTGTGGCCATTTGCGCCCTGTTTGGGTGTGTGCTCTGTGGTGCTGCCACTGCGGCGCCGGGTCAGCTTGATTCAACCTTTGGTGCGGGCGGAATTGTCATTGATGCGACAGCGCACTCGAGCGCAATCGGCCTTGCCATTACGCTTCAATCTGACGGAAAAATTCTTGTCGCAGGAG
>JAYWAQ010000458.1:0-12249 GCA_043782305.1 Burkholderiales bacterium | reverse complement strand
AAAAGCGCAAACGCTTTTTGGATATCGGCCTCATCAAACTTGCGTCGCCACGCGGCCCACGCATTCATGTAACCGAGACGCCCCGACAGCACGTTTTCCATCACGGTCAGGCGTTCCACCAGGTTGTACTCCTGAAACACCATGCCGATGCGGCGACGCGCTTCACGCAGCGGCTGCCCTGAGAGCTTCGCGAGATCCTGACCTTCAAACAGGATTTCACCCGACGTAGGATTGATCAGCCGGTTGATGCAGCGAATCAGCGTCGATTTGCCAGTGCCGGACGGCCCGATGATCGCGGTGATGCCGCGACCTTCGATGTCGAGTGAGATGTCTTTGAGTACGGGCTTGCCGGGGACGTATTCTTTGACCAGGTGCCGGATTGAAAGCGTGCTCAAACTGTGCTTTCTATCCCGCTACTTCTTCTTCGCCGCTGCTTCGCGCTCGGTCTCCTTTTGATAAGCAGCCTTGCCAAAGCTTTCGCCACCGGCAGCAGCTACGGCGCGCACCGGTTCCCATGTCGTTTTGTAATTGATGGGGAAGAAGCGATCCGAGCCATCAAACGCCTTCACCATCTCGGGTGTAAAACGATAGTCGTAAAAGCACGAGAGCAGCTTGTCGGCTAACTTCGGGGTCAGATCGTGCGCATAGGCAAAGCTCGATGTCGGAAATTTTTTGCTGCGGAAGACAACGCGGAAATCGGATTCCTTGATCTGGCCTCGATGCGCCATGCGCTCATAAACGTCGGATGCGACGGGCGCGGCGTCGTAGTCGCCCTTTAGCACGCCAAGAATCGACGAATCATGCTTGCCTGAATACACCACCGTGTAATCCTTCTCGGGCGTCACGCCTTCAGCCGGGAAGAGGGCGCGGGGGGCCATGTTGCCTGAGTTCGACGACGGCGAAGTGTGGGCGACTTTTTTGCCCTTCAGATCAGCGAGCTTCTGAATTGGGCTGGTTGCTTTGGTGATGACGATCAGGTTGTAGCCCTGAAATTCTTTGGCGGAGCCCTTGACCGCGAAGGGCACCGCGCCTGCAACGTTGACCGCAAACGCGGTTGGCCCCGTCGAAAAACCGGCGACATGCAAGCGGCCGGAGCGCATCGCTTCAATCTCCGCCGCATTGTTCTGAACCTGGAAAAACACCACCTTTTTGCCGGTGCAGGTCGCGAGATGCGCGGTGAACGGCGCAAAAATTTTCTCGTAAACCGCAGGGTCCTCAACCGGCGTATACGCCCACACGAGCGTCGAGGGGTCTTTCCACTTCTTCTGATCCTTCGGCAGGTCGGCAACCATATCGCCGTTTTCATCGCAATAATTTACGTCCAGATCGCCACGGTTTTTGCACGCGGCCTGTGACCAGACATTCGTCGCCAAAAATGCAAACGCACTCGCAGCAATCAATACCTTTTTCATCGTCATCTCCTATTTTTTCTTGGCGTTTTCTTTGTCAAATTGTGCCCGGTTATACGGCGTTCCCGAGGCTACAGCAACCGCACGTACCAGTTCCCAGTCCTTCTTGTAATCAACCGGCAGGAAGCGATCATCGCCCAAAAATTCCTTCTGCAATTCGGGGGAGAACTTGTAGTCAAAGAAACATTTCTTGATCTTGTCGGCGAGCACGGGCGTCAGGTCGTGCGAATGAGCGAACGAAGAGGTCGGAAACTGGCCCGAGCGATAAATAATCCGCGTGTCGTCCGCCTTCATCTGGCCGCGCATGATCCATCGGTCGTAGATGTCGCTCGTGATCGGCGCGGCGTCGTAATCGCCTTTGAGCACACCCGCGAGCGACTGGTCGTGCTTGCCCGAGAACAAAATGTTGTAGTCCTTGCCCGGCGTGATGCCTTCTTTCGGGAACAGCGCGAGCGGCGCGAGGTGACCGGAGTTGGACGATGGGGCGGTGTGCGCCACCTTCTTGCCCTTCAGATCCGCGAGCACCTTGAACGGGCTGTCTTTCTTGACGACGACCACTTGCCGGTACATGCGCGGGCCGTCCTTGTTGCCCTTGATCGCGAACGGCACCGCACCGGCGAGGTTCACGGCAAACCCGGTTTCTCCCGAGGCGAGACCGGCGATATGCAAACGACCCGAGCGCATCGCTTCGATCTGTGCCGCGTTGCTTTGTACGGTGTAATACACCACTTTCTTCTGTGTGCAGGCGGCGAGATACTCGGTAAAACCTTTGAACAGATTGGCGTACACAGCGGGGTCTTCAATCGGCGTGTAGGCGAAGACGAGGGTGTTCGGGTCTTTCCATTTGGCCTTGTCCTTGGGAGGCTCGGCTACAAGATTTTTGTCTTCGTCGCAGTAGTTGGTGTCGAGCTCACCTCGGTTGCTGCAATCGTCAGCGGCGAACGCAGCAAGCGGCGTGACCATGAAAATGGCGGCAATGGCACGGTGACAAGATCGGGACTGCATTGGGAACATCCTGAACTGGGACAAATGACATCTCGCATTGTAGAAAGCCTTGCGCCGCGCCGCGTCCGTAGAATCCCTGCAAATGCACATCGCTACAAACTATCTGATGAATCAAGCGCTCTCGGTTATCGTTCTCGCAGCTGGTAAGGGCACCCGCATGAAGTCGGCGTTGCCGAAAGTGCTGCAACCGTTGGCGGGTCAACCGCTTCTGGCGCATTCGCTGGCAAGCGTGGCCGCGTTGAAACCCACGTTTACCGTGGTGGTGGTGGGGCACGGCGCGGAGCAGGTGAAGGCGGCGTTTGCGAGTCACCCGTTGACGTGGGCGTTGCAAATGCCCCAGAACGGCACGGGTCACGCCGCTGCGGTGGGACTGGCAGCCGTTGCTGATGATGGCGTTACGTTGCTGGTCACGGGCGATACGCCACTGATTCAGTCAGACACACTGGCAACGCTCACCGCGCTCGTCGACGAAAAGACCTTCGCGCTCCTCACCTGCAACGTGGCCGATCCCACTGGCTATGGCCGCATCGTGCGCAACGCAGCGGGCGAAGTCGTCAAAATCGTTGAGCACAAAGACGCGTTGGCGGCGAATGATGTCGCGGTACTCGCCCTAAACGAAATGAACACCGGCATTATGGCCGCACCCACCGGCTGGCTGCGTGGCGCGCTGGCACGGCTTGGGCCGCACAACGCGCAGGGCGAGCTGTATCTGACCGATGTCATTGCGATGGCAGCGGTCGATGGTTTACGCGTCGCGACCGCACAACCGGAGAGTGAAATGGAAATCGTTGGCGTCAATGACAAAGTTCAGCTCGCGGGGCTTGAGCGCGACGTTCAACGCCTGGAAGCGCATCGCTTGATGACGGCGGGCGTCACGTTGGCCGATCCTTCGCGCATCGACGTGCGGGGCAAACTCACGACCGGCTCCGACGTGTTTATCGACGTAGGCTCAGTGTTCATCGGCGACGTCTCACTCGGCGACAACGTCGCGGTCGGCCCGAACTGCGTACTGAAAAACGCAACCATTGGAGCGAACACAACGATCCACCCCATGAGCCATCTCGAAGGCTGCACCATCGGCGAGGGCGCGCTGATTGGCCCGTTCGCGCGCTTGCGTCCGGGCGCGGCGCTGGGCGACGAAGTCCACATCGGCAACTTCGTCGAAGTCAAAAATTCGACGCTTGCGAAGGGCGCGAAGGCCAATCATCTCGCCTATCTCGGCGACGCCACGGTCGGCGAGCGCGTGAACTACGGCGCGGGCAGCATCACCGCCAATTACGACGGCGCGAACAAACACCGCACGGTGATCGAGGCGGACGTCCATGTGGGCTCAAACTGCGTCCTCGTCGCGCCGGTCACGATTGGCGCAGGCGGCACCATTGCGGGCGGCAGCACAGTCACCAAAAGCACGCCGCCATCAACACTAACGGTCGCGCGCGGCAAACAGGTGACGATTACCAAGTGGCAGCGGGCAAAAAAAGTCTGATCGTTGCGTCCGGGAGCGAAGGCAACGAATCAATCAGCTTTTTGGCGGAACCGCCATTTAATAAGGGCTGACGCATAAAAACGTTGATAGTCGACTGCTGGAACAAGTGCCATCTAGCCTTGATGCAGCGGCGCTTACAGCGAAAAGCTGTAACTCGGACGTACTTTTAGATAGCGCGGCGAAAAATCATTTCCACGCCGCTAAAAACGCCATCAAAACCTTCGCTGAATTGTCCGCCGCGAGCTTGAAAAACGTCTCGATTTCGTTCTCGCCTTTGCCGCCGCCTGCCAAATCGCTCAGGCTGCGAAACGCGATGTAGGGCACGCCGTTGGCGTAGGCCACCATCGCGGTGGCGGCCGTTTCCATATCGAGCACGTTGGCGGCAAACGTTTTGAACGTGTATTCGCGGAATGCCGCGTTGTCGACGAACGCCTGGCCTGAAACACCGTTGCCGCCGACCAGCAATTTGGGTTTGGTCGTGAGGCAGACTTTCTTTTCGTCGCAATCGGCAAGCGGCACATCGCCCAGCGCCCGCGCCATCGCCAGCAGTTTCGGATCGGCGTCAAACCAGAATTTTTTCTCTTCTTTCACGCGCCCCTTCGAGCGCACGCCTACCGGACGCGGATGCATCATGCCGTAGTTCGCCATCGTTCCCGCATCCATCCAGCCAGGGATCGCAAATTTGTCCGGTGACACCTCGCGCGCCGCGACGATTTCAAGATACTGGCCCCAGCGCTCCGCGACCACCACATCACCGACGTTCAACGCCGGATTCACGCCGCCCGCGATACCGCTGAACACGATGTGCGTCACGTTGAAACGATCGAGCACGAGCTGCGTATTCATCGCGGCATTGGTCATGCTGATGCCGCTTAAAAACAGCACGACGCGCTTGCCGCCAAGCGTTCCCGTCGTGAATTCAACGCCGTTCGCGATGTGCTTTTTCGTCCCTTTCACGTTGGCCAGAAGGGTCGTCAGTTCGGGCTGAAACGCCGAGATGATCGCGATGCGCGGAGTGCGATCAAACGCCCGCTCGGCGGCGATAGACAGCGACGCCAGAAGACAGGTGAAGAAAAATGAAAACAGGCGGCGCGAGGCGGAGTACGACATGGAGGATTCCGGAAACAGTGATCCTCAAGCGTAAGCCAGTTACGTGCCCGAATCTACCGTGGTCAGCGCGTCGGCGGCGTGTCCGGCATCACAACGAGTGGCACAGCCTTCGGTCGTGCCAGCGAAATCATCGCCACGCCCGCCAGCACGAGTCCCGCGCCGATCAATTGCAGCGCGGACACTTCCTCACCCAGGAACAGCGCGCCCAAAAAAATTGTGACGACCGGCCCAATCGTGCCAATCATCGACGCGTCACTCGCACCGATCCGCTTCAGCGCTTCGGCCATCATCCACACAGGCAGCGCCGTCGAGAACACCGCGAGGCACACGCTGTAGGCGTAAATCTTCATCGGCAAATCAAGTGCCGACAACGGCCGCATGATGAAAAACTGCGCCATCACAAATCCAGTCGCGACGAGCATCATGTACGCCGTGAATCGCGTGCTACCGATGCGCCGCGTGAGCCCGGTGCCGACCATCATGTAGATCGCGTAGCAAAGCGCACTCCCAAGCACCAGCGCCGTGCCGGCAACCAGCGCCCTGGTGTCGTTGGTGATCACCAGATCATGCCAGTACGCTAGCCCCAGACCCAAATACGAAACCAGCAAAGCAAGCGCCACACGCCGCGAAATGGGCTTCGCCAGAAACAGCGCGGAGAGCACAACAACAATCGTCGGATTGGTAAACAGTATCAGCCGCTCCAGCCCGGCGCTAATGAATTGCAACCCGAAGAAATCAAGAAAACTCGACAGGTAATAACCGATAAAACCCAGGAACAAAATCATGCCCCAGTCGCGCCGCGCCAGCGGGGCGGGCGCGGCGCCTTTGCTCTCGCGCCTTGCCCACCACGCCATCAGCAAAAAAAACGGCAGCGAAAAGATCATGCGTAGTGCCAGCAGCGTCACCGCGTCCAGACCCGGATGCGCCGCGTACGCGAGCTTGATAAAGATGGCTTTGGCAGCGAAGCCGAACTGTGCGGCGGCGGCGAAGAGTGCGCCCGCAGAGACTGCCGATTTGATAGATGACACCTTTGCATTCTAGGCCGCGCTTATTGCACCCATCGTTGGCGCAGCTCACCCGATAATCACGTCAATGCAATTATCGAAACGCACCATTGGCATCGCTGCGGCGATCATTACGGTCACCATCTGGACTGGCTTCATCATCATCGCGCGTGCCATGTCGCACCGCACGCTGACCCCGTTCGACATCGCCTTCGTACGCATGATCGGCGCGGGCCTCATCATGGTGCCGTGGGGCTGGTGGTGGGTGCGAAATCAGACTAAAGCAAGCATTGGCGCTGACGCAAAGCCTGCGCGCGGCTGGCTGGGCCTGTCGCCTTACCCGTGGAAATTGACCGCGACCATCGGCGTGCCGGCGGCGCTGATGTACGCGGTCTTCGCTTACAGCGGGTTCATGTATGCGCCCGCCGCGCATGGCTCGGTGCTGCTGCCCGGTATGCTGCCCCTGTGGACTACGCTCCTGGCGTTCGCCATCATCGGTACGCCGATCAGTGGCAGGCGCTGGTTTGGTCTCGGGCTCATCATCGTTGGTGGCCTTCTGGTCGGCGGTTCGAGTCTGCTGCATGCATTCGACGGCGGTGACATCTGGAAGGGTGATCTGCTCTTTTTGGCCGCCTCGTTCTCGTGGAGTTACTACACGGTGATGACGCGAAAGCACGGCCTCGCTGCGATTCCCGCGACCATCGCGATCTGCGTTTTCGCCGTGTTTACGTTTGTACCCACGTACCTTGTGCTCGCTGTCACCGGCGTGATCGTCAGCCATTTGCGCGAAGCGCCGTGGAGCGAAATTCTGTTTCAGGCGCTGGTGCAAGGCGTCGGCTCGGTGGTGATTTCTGGCATCACGTTTGTGCGTATGGTGGAAACATTTGGGCCGGTTCGCTCGACGATGATTACGGCGGTCGTACCCAGTCTTTCAGCGCTAGGCGCGGTGATTTTCCTCGGCGAGCCACTGTACTGGAATCTGCTGTTGGGGCTTGCGTTGGCGACCGTAGGCATTGTGTTCGGGGTGCGCTCGGTGACGCCAGTTGCCACAAATGCGATACCCGCTGCTCGCTGATTTATCTTTCTGCCGTGCCAGCAACACGCTGATCTGCCCCCGCCGTCATTCTCGCGCGGAGCGCGGGGAACCAGTTCGTGAGCAGCGATGGTGTTGCTTCGCGGGCTTCTGGATTCCCGTTGTTGCACAATGAGAATGACGAGGACGAATTTGAGCCGCGTTCGTCATTTGGTGTAAGCTTTAACTTGTGGGTTATTCGCAGAACCCATTCGCAGCGCAGAGATTTCGCGCTGCTCTGACGGTGTCTCGTCCAATCTGCAACACTCTCTGCCACTAAGGCACGAAAGGTTTTGATGGACACCGCAACACCTCCACGCTCCGCCTCGTTCGCCGCCGCGCGCCTGATCGGTACGCCCGAAGCTCCTTTATTTGTCGACGTGCGAAGGGCTGAAGATTTCGCCGCGAGCGACTATTTCATCCCCGGTGCAATCCGCTGGAATTACGACGCAGGTGATGCGCCGCCTGCGGAATTAACGGGGGCGACAACTGCCGTTGCTTACTGCGTCAAAGGCCTGCACGTAGGCGTCACGGGTGCGGAAAAGTTACGCGAAAAATCTCTTGAAGCGAGCTTCCTCGAAGGCGGCTTGCGGCAATGGATGGAGGCAGGCGCGATGAGCGTCAAGAAGCGCCCTGACCTTGGTGTCACCGGCGAATCCGTGAGCCGCTGGGTCACGCGTGCGCGCCCGAAGATTGATCGCATTGCCTGTCCGTGGCTGGTGCGCCGGTTCATCGACCCGCGCGCCGAGTTTTTCTATGTGCCGACGGACGAAGTATTCGCCTTCGCCAAAGCTAACCACGCGGTGGCCTACGACATTCCTGGCGCGCCGATTGAGCACGCGGGGCCGCTGTGTTCGTTCGATAATTTCCTGCGTGCGTTCGAACTCACCAGCCCCGCGCTGGAACGCATGGCCACCATCGTGCGCGGCGCGGACACGGACGCGCTGAACCTTGCGCCGCAAAGTGCGGGGCTGCTCGCCATCTCGCTTGGTTTCTCGAAAAATATCGCCGACGATCACGCGATGCTCGACGCGATGATGCCGGTGTACGACGCGCTCTACCGATGGGTGCTCGACGCGACGGACGAAAAGCACAACTGGAAACCGGCATGAGCAAATCCACAGACACGACAAAAGCGCCGACGATGCCGAGCTTAGGCGTTGCCCTGCGCTTCTGGTTCAAGCTCGGTCTCATCTCGTTTGGTGGCCCCGCGGGTCAGATTGCCATCATGCGACAGGAGCTGGTGGAGCGTCATCGCTGGATCAGCGAAAGGCGTTTTCTGCATGCGCTCAATTACTGCATGCTGCTGCCCGGCCCAGAGGCGCAGCAGCTCGCCACCTACATCGGCTGGCTTATGCATCGCAGCTGGGGCGGCGTGATCGCCGGCGGGCTCTTTGTGCTGCCCGGTGCGATCATCATGATGGCGCTGGCGTGGGGCTATCTCACGTTCGGCAACACCACGATCCTGCAAGCTGTGCTCTGGGGCATCAAGCCAGCGGTCGTCGCGCTGGTGCTGTTCGCCGTGTATCGCATCGCCAGCAAGTCGCTCAACCACGCGGTGTGGTGGGTCTTGGCGGTCGCGTCGTTTGTCGCGGTGACGTTTCTGAAAATCGGCTTTCCGTGGGTCGTTCTCGGCGCGGCCATTGTGGGATGGATCACGGGTGAATTGCGACCTAAATGGATCAGCGGTGATCACGGCGGCGGCAAAGCCAAATTGCACGCGCCCGCAGTGATTGATGACGATACGCCGACGCCGTCGCATGCGCGTTTTTCATGGAGGCATTCGCTCGTACTCGTTGCGATCTTCATCGCGCTCGGAGCGATGGTGTATGCGCTACTCATGGAAATGGGCAACAAGACCCTCACCGACATGGCCGAGTTTTTCACATCAAGCGCGCTCGTCACGTTCGGTGGCGCGTACGCCGTTTTGCCCTACGTGACTCATGCCGCCGTCGAAAAATATCAGTGGCTCACGACCGCGCAAATGATGGACGGACTCGCGCTGGGCGAAACCACGCCAGGCCCGCTGATCCTGATTCTCACGTTCGTTGGCTACCTTGGCGGCGTTAAAAACGCGGTAGCGAATTCGCCGTTGGCGAGCGGAGTTTTGGCCGCCAGTGTGGTGACGTTCTTCACGTTCCTGCCAAGCTTCATGATGATTTTCGCGGGCGCGCCGTTCATCGAAAGCACACGCCGCTCACTCAAATTGCATGCGCCGCTCACCGGCATTACAGCTGCCGTCGTCGGCGTGATCGCATCGCTCGCGGTGTTCTTTGCGCAGCACACGTTCTGGCCGACAGGATTCAACGGCGTCATGGATTGGCTATCGGCGCTGATCGCGGCGGCTGCGCTCGTCGCGTTCGTCAAGTTCAAACGCGGCGCGATGGAGACGATTGCGGTGTGCGCGGCGTTGGGTTTGATCGTTAAGTTGCTGATTCCGCACTAGCGCAGTGCCGAGTTTGACGCTCAGGCCCCAGGCCAACTCACCCATCCAAAGTGCCCAGCCGCGAGAATCGCAGCACCAAACGCAATGCGGTACCAGGCGAACGCCTGCAACGAGTGATTCGCGACGAAGCCAATCAACCACTTGATCACCCCCACCGCGACGATAAACGAGACCACGGTGCCGACCGTGAACGCTGCAATATCGTCGGAGGACAGCAGCGCTCGCTCCTTGTAGAGCGAATACAAACTCGCCGCTGCAAGCGTGGGCACGCCGAGAAAAAACGAGAACTCGGTCGCGGTGCGGCGTGACAATCCAAACAACATGCCGCCGATGAGCGTCGAGCCTGAACGCGACATGCCGGGGAACAAGCCGAAGCATTGGGCGAATCCGAGTTTGAGTGCGTCAAGCGCGCTCATTGAATCCACGTCGCGTACGCGGGCACGCGATTCGCGCAACTCGCGCGGGCTGTCGCGCTCGACCCACAAGATGATGAGCGCACCAATGATGGACGCCGCCGCCACGCCGTAGGCGTTGAACAGCACCGCCTTGATCGCCTTGTTAAACAACAGCCCGAGCACCGCAACCGGCAAAAACGCGATGAACAGATTGATAAAAAATCGTTGCCCATTGCCGTGCCGCGTGACGCTGGCCAACGCTGAGAAGAAGCGCTCGCGATACGCCCAGACCACCGCGAAAATCGCGCCAATCTGGATCGCAATCTCAAACACCTTGCCGCGCTCGTCATGAACGCCGAGCAATGACCCGGCAACAATCAAATGCCCGGTGCTGGAAATCGGCAAAAACTCGGTCGCGCCTTCGACGATGCCCATTATCGTCGCGTCAAATAAATTCAAGAAATATCCCGGTAGTTTTGAAAGCAGACGTGAGCATAGTCACGTTTCAATAATCGAGCGCAACTAGTTGGCGGGTACGCAGAAGTTGACGCCTTCGCCAGTCCAGCCTTGTGCCACAAAATCATTGTAAGTAGCGACGCTAGTGGTAAATCGATGATTCGGATCGTCCGGAAAGCGAACGGCGCCGCGAAACAACCGATACACGGGCAGCAGGCTGCTATCGCAGGAGCCACCGACCCCGGCGAAGAACGGAAGATAGGCATACGAATCGATGCCTTCATTCTGCGGCAGTCCGGGCGCTGTGCTCCCGGTCGGGTTCTGGCTGGCGAGCGCCGCCAGATCGCTGTCCAGCAAGGTGTAGAAATGGCTACCTCGTGCGCTAGCGCGCGCCACGCGATCAAAGTAGAACCGCGTGATGCTCCGCGTGCCTGCTGTTTGGGTCGTGAAAACGAGGAATGACAAACCCGTGCGTGCCCAGCCCGATGTTGCGTCAAGAGCCGCCTTGTCGGTGTCGCGCGACGTGATGAAGTAGTAGTCCAGCGGCGCGTAGCGGTATTCCACCATTGCGCGTTTGGCGGGCAGTGTCGTCGCTGTGCGCCCGGTGCCAGACAAGGCCACGGACGTCGTTGAAGGTGTCGCGTTGTGCGCAATCGTCAAGGTGCCGCTTCTCGCGCCCGCAGCGGTTGGCGCTAAGCGCACTGTTGCTGCGCAGGACGCGCCCGGCGACAGTGTCGAGCCCGCATTGCAGGTGGTGGCGGCGAGCGCGAAATCGCCTGCGGAAACGAGGGTGCTGTTGACCTGTAGGGTCGCGTTGCCGGTATTGGTGAGCGTTACGCTTTGTGCGACGCTGGTCGATCCGACGAAGGTGTCGGCAAACGCGAGCGTAACGACAGACGCCGACGCAATGGGCGCAGCAGGTACATTGTTCGAAGCGCCATAAAGTGATCGGCAGCCCACAATGTCGTCCGCCTGCAACGCGACCAGTTGGGTGTAGGTGGTTGAGTGATCGGGGGGCGTGTTGGGGCCGGACATCACGGCACCTGCCTGATCGGAGTGTTTGAGCCCGATCATGTGGCCCACTTCATGTACCAGCGTGGAATCAAGGTTCGGGTTGAATTGGTAGTTGAGCACCGTGTCCGCCTCGTCCAGTGTGAACGCTGAGCCGGTAAATCCGCTGGCACCCGCGTAGGTAATGCCCGTTGTGTTGCCGGTAAGCGCACCCCAGGCGATCACGTTGACGCCGTCGCGCGTGTTGCTGGCGAGGCTGGCGGCGCTACCGGTTGCGCCGTCGTAGATGAACTGGATGTTGCAGACAGCCGACCATTGGTTCATCGCCATCTGGATGCGGCTGACGGCGGCAGCGGAATCTACAACGATGGATGACGGGCGGTTGGCGTCGTTGTAGCGCCAGCGCACGGTGCGCCCGCTCCAGCCATTCCAGCCGAAAGTCAGGTATTTCTGCGCGTCATCGGCGTCACTGCGGAACGTGATGTGAAAGTCGTTGCTCTGGTCTGCGGCCAGGATGGGAGCAGGCGCCGCAGCCCAAACTGGCGAGCAAGCGATACACAGTGAAAGCGGGAGCGCCAGACAGGCGCGAGAGAGGTGACTCAAACTAATCGACATCGGGGAAGCCGTTACTAAAATCTGCGGATACCGCCACAGTGTGACGATGCGTTGCTCCCCCTAGCCCCCGACAATAGCATGCCGGGGTCCGTAACCAGCGCGAGTGGCCTAGCCGAACAGGCCGCCGCCCTTGCCGCCCATGGCGTTTTTGAGCACACCACCGAGGATGTCCTGCATCATGCTGTGATCATGCGCCTGGGGCACTTGCCCGCCGGGCGTCATGCCGTCGAGCACGCCCGG
>JAYWAQ010000457.1:0-1540 GCA_043782305.1 Burkholderiales bacterium | reverse complement strand
CCGCTGACATCGCCAAGCGATTTGAGGCCGCAAATCCCGGCACCAAAATCATCATCGACAAGGTGCCGTACAAGGCCGTAGTCGAGACTTTGCCAGTGCAGCTTGCCGCAGGCGAAGGTCCGGACATCGCGCGCGTTACCGATCTAGGTGGCTTGAACAAGTACTACCTTGATCTCACGCCGCACTTGAGCGCAGCCCGCCAAAAAGCATGGCAGGACAACTTCGCGTCGACGCTCAGCTGGTTCCGTGCGGGGCCCGCTGACAAGGGCATTTACGGCTTGATGTCGCAGCTCACGGTCACCGGCATGTATGTCAACAAAACGTTGTTCGAACAAGCCAAAGTACCGATGCCTACGGCCACAGCAACGTGGGACGACTGGATGGCCGCTGGCAAGAAAGTAGCCGACGCGACCAAGACCCCGTTTGTGGCGGCGATGGATCGCACAGGCCATCGTTTTGCGCCGCTGGCTGTGGCTTATGGCTCAAAGTATTTTGACTCGAACGGCGGGCCGATCATTGATGATGGCTTCAAACTCGCGGCCAACAAATTTGTCGGCTGGCACAAGGCCGGACTGATGCCGAAAGAAGTCTGGGGTGGCCTCGGCGGCTCCGCGTATCGTGATGCGTTCGAAGAGTTCGCCAACGGTCGCATCGTGATGTATTACTCCGGTTCGTGGCAGGTCATGCGTATGGACAAAAACGTCACCAACTCCTTTGACTGGGCGGCGGTTCCTGCGCCCTGCGGCCCGTCTGGGTGCACCGCGATGCCAGGCGGCGCAGCTTACGTGGGACTCAAACGCACCAAGGCCCCCGCTGAGGTTGCAAAGTTCCTCGACTTCCTGTCGATGGACGCGAACTATTCGGAAATGATGTCGAAGACGGACAACATTCCTGCGAGCCTTTCTGTAGCGAAAGCAGGTGTGACGTACAACGTGTCGCCGTTGGCCAAAGCGGCGCTCAATAGTTTCGTCGCGGACGTGCCGAAAATCCTGAAGCCGAACTTTGACTTGCAGGGGTATCGCTTGAATCGCGCCGTGTTCCAGCCAACGGCAGCGCGCTTGGGTCAGGCCATTGCGGGTGAGATTTCGGTGGATGACGCATTGAAGCGTTTGGCGTCGGATCTGGACGAACAGGTGAAAGCCGCAGCGAAGTAAACCTGCGGTTGCGGCGTAGGGTGGGTACCCCGTGCCCACCAAAACGCCGCGATTCGAACGTGGTTGTTATGCGGATGCTCGGTGGTCACGGATGCTTGACCGACATTCCTCAGTGGCAAAATTGACAATACGGCTTTTACGTGAAACCCTTATTAAATAAGGGCGTATTGGCAAAAAGATGCGGTAGTCGACTTTAGGCGTTTATCACGTCTAGCCCCTATAAAACGGCGTTTTCAGCGAAAAGTTACGAAGGTACAAATCATGAAAACTAGCGCCAGCACTCCGTGGTTCTTTCTGGCACCCAACGTCATCGTGATCCTGTTGTTCACGTTCGTGTCTTGCGAAACGAACGTTCGGACAAGAAATACTTTTTGGTTCAACCGAAG
>JAYWAQ010000456.1:0-1541 GCA_043782305.1 Burkholderiales bacterium | reverse complement strand
TGCCCTTCGGCATGCAAACGCATGTCGAATAGCGAAAATTCCATCTGCCGCATCGCACCGAGCCCCGCCTGAAAATTCTTTGCGGCAATCATCTTGTCAAACAGTTCGCGCGGCAGCGGTTGGCCCGTTTCCGCATGTTGCGTCATGTGCGTCAGAACGTCCCATTCCCAGCAATAGTTTTCCATGAACTGACTTGGCAATTCCACGGCGTCCCATTCGACATGACCAAAACCCGAGATACCAAGCGTTGCCACTTCGGTGAGCAATAAATGCAGGCCGTGCCCGAATTCGTGGAATAGCGTGATCACATCGTCGTGGGAGAAAAGCGCTGGCTTGCCACCCACCGGTGCCGGGAAATTGCAGGTCATGTACGCAACGGGCGTCTGCAAATGCGCGCGCGTCATGCGACGATCCCGCGCAGAATCCGCCCACGCGCCGCCGCGCTTGTTCTCGCGCGCATACAAGTCAAAATAGAACTCGCCGATGCGTCCGCCGCTTTGGTCAAGTACTTCAAAAAAGCGAACGTCCTTGTGCCAAGACGACGATTTGCCTTCAACGATCTTCACCGAATAAATGCTCTGCACGACGCGGAACAGCCCGGCCAAAACGCGATCTTCCGGGAAGTATTGGCGAAGCTCTTCGTCGCTGAACGCATAGCGCT
The DNA here is from genome assembly GCA_043782305.1 of Burkholderiales bacterium. Lineage (GTDB taxonomy): Bacteria > Pseudomonadota > Gammaproteobacteria > Burkholderiales > Casimicrobiaceae > Casimicrobium. The sequence goes on along the minus strand of JAYWAQ010000456.1, from coordinate 880 downwards.
TCTGGCGGAGTTTTTCTGACGCGTAGCCGACGTCGGGCGATTGCAAATCACTGATGCCGAGTTCGCTTGCTGCGAAGGCTTTGAGCTCCGATAAATCCTTTTCGGCGAAAGGGCGTGCTCGTTGTGCGATGTCGCGAATGAAATCAAGCACCTGCTTCGGTGACTCCGCCATCTTTGTGACGAGCGATTGTTCAGCAAAATTTGCAAAACCCAGGAGCTTCGCTTCTTCGGCGCGAAGCGACATGATCTTTTCGATCTGTGCGCCGTTGTCGAAACGTACATCGCCCTCATCACTGGCCCGCGTTGCGTAAGCTCGATACATCTGCGCACGGAGTGGGGCTGAATCAGCGTACTGCATCAGCGGCGAGTAGCAGGGGCCCTGCAGGGTGAGGCGGCACAGGCCCTCGGCGAGGCCTGCTTCCTTTGCTTTTTCGCGGGCGGTGGTCACCGCGTCCGGCGGCACGCCTGTCAACTCCGCCTCGGCGACATCAAGCGTGAACGCGTTGGTCGCGTCGAGCACGTTGTCCTCGAATTTCGATTGCGCTTCGGCAATGGCGTCCTGAATCGCCGCATAGCGTTCGCGCGCCGCGCCCTCAAGTTCAACGCCACTCAAGCGGAAGTCGCGCAGCTCATGTTGCAGCAGCGCGCGTTGTTCTTCGCCAAGCGTGGCCGCGTTTTCGGAGAGCGCTTTGTAGCGCTCAAACAATCCGCGATTAAGTCCGAGTTCGGTGTAGAACTGCGTGATTTTTGGCAGCGCTGCGTTGTGAGCATCGCGCAATTCGGGGCTGCTGATCACGGCGTTCAGGTGCGCCACAGCGCCCCAGGCACGGCCCAGTCTTTCTGTTGCGTCCTGCAGCGGCTCGACGATGGTTTGCCACGA
>JAYWAQ010000455.1:0-1544 GCA_043782305.1 Burkholderiales bacterium | reverse complement strand
GGATTTTCTTCTTTTCGCACTTGATCCTCTGTTGCAGGACACCGCTGCACCGCCCTAATTCTCGATTAGGCACGGTATCCTGAAACAGATCGAAAACGGCGTCCAGTCCAGAAAGTTTGCAATCGGCGTATCCCATTCGTGCGACGCTTTTGCCTTGAACGCGGGCACCGAAACGCCGGGCGTGACGAGCAAATCGAAACGCTCGTGGAATTTGCGCATCAGGATTCCCAGCTCGCCGCGACGCTTGATCAGCGCTTGCATTTTGGACACGGTAACGCGACTGCCCTGCTCTGCCTGCGCCGCGAGCGCAGGTTCGGCGAGCGCTTGTTGCGCCGGGGTCATTGCGTTGAAGAGCGTGGCTGAGCCGACGAACCAAAGCTTCATGGTGATTTCGAGCGGGCATTCAAACCCGGGATCGACTTCTTCGACGTGCGCCCCCAATTCAGCGAGCGCTTCAGCTGATTTGCGCACGGCAGCGGCGACTTCGGGATGCACGTCGTTCACGTAGCCTAGCGCCGGACTGAAGGCGATCCGCAGGCCTCGAATTCCGTCGTTCAAACCTACTGTGTAATCGCGCGGATCAAACGGCAGCGACGTCCAGTCCCGCGCATCGGGGCGCGAAATCACATTCATCAGCATTGCGGCGTCAGACACATGCCTCGCGTGCGGACCAAGATGCGCGACTGTGCCCATCGGCGACAACGGCCACGCAGGAACGCGCCCGAACGAAGGCTTGAGGCCGAAGCCGCCCGTAAACGCCGCCGGAATGCGCACACTGCCCGCGCCATCCGTGCCCATCGCCAGCGGGCCGATGCCCGCCACCACCGCCGCAGCGCTGCCACCAGACGAGCCGCCCGACGTGCGATCAAGATTCCATGGATTACGTGTAACACCCGTCAAAAGGTTGTCGGTGGTGCCCTTGATGCCAAACTCCGGCGTCGTGGTTTTGGCGAAGATCACGAGCCCTGCTTCGCGAATTCGCGCAACGCTAGGCGCATCGTCAGCCCACGCTTGCGATGCGTCCACAGTACGCGAACCACGAAGCGTCGGCCAGCCTTGCGTCAAGATCAAATCCTTGATCGAAATCGGCACGCCATCGAGCGGTGACAAGGGCGCTCCCGCCTGCCACCGCGCCTCACTCGCCTGTGCATCAGCGAAACTGCGATTGCGATCTTCGAAACAAAACGCGTTGATTTTCGGCTGCCAGGCGTCCATTCGTGCGAAGACGGCATGCAGAGTTTCGACCGGCGAAAACTCCCGACGCCGGAAGCGTTGCGAGAGCTCAAATGCAGAAAGATCGGCGGGATTCACGGTACGCTTTCGTCTTCGTTTTTACTGAGTGCGAAGACTAGCGCAGCTGCCTTGCGAATGCCCTGCTATGCTCCAATCTGGCACTATAGCTTTTTCCTCAATGCCCCATCGCGTATGGGCTAATGCGGCAATATGAGGTATATCGACGTGTCGCTAAATCAAGCGCTGGCCCATAGAGAAAAGCACTTTTGGTCGAAAGCTATTTCTATACAGAGGTTCACAAACTGTCGTTT
>JAYWAQ010000454.1:0-1544 GCA_043782305.1 Burkholderiales bacterium | reverse complement strand
CGACTTTCGGTGACGGCGTACTGCAGTTTGCCGAGGAGCCAGTTGGTGGTGTCGCCGCCACTGTTGTAGTAGAAGCTACGCACAATCTGCGTCCATGTTGTCCGCGCCGATTGAATATTGACCACCCGTGCCGATTGAATATTGACCAGGGAACTTGGGTTGCAACTTGAGGTTGCAACTGTGGATAAGTCTACTGTTTCTTGTCTGCTTTCTCGTCGGTTGTGGTTGGTGGTGAGTTGGGGTTGCGAGCGAAGCGCGTGGAGGGCGTAGCCCGCAACGCGCTTCGCTCGCGCGCCATCAGGGTTACGCCACTGGCGTACTCGGGGGCGTGTTGGTCGTTTCGCGCCCAGCCTTGCGTCGGCTTTGCTCACGCGCCCCGATCCGCGATTTCGCCTGTGCGCTGCTCTGACGGAAGCGGTAGCTTTCATTGCCGGTTTCGACGATGTGGCAATGGTGGGTTAGCCGGTCAAGCAGCGCAGTGGTCATCTTGGCATCTCCGAACACACTGCCCCACTCGGCAAACGTCAGGTTCGTCGTGATCACCACGCTGGTGTGCTCGTAGAGCTTGCTGAGCAGGTGAAACAACAGCGCACCCCCGGCCTGGCTAAACGGCAGATAGCCCAACTCATCAAGGATCAGCAGGTCGAGTCGAGCAAAGCTCATGGCGATGCGCCCGGCCACGCCTCGCGCTTTCTCGGCCTCCAGCGCGTTGACCAGATCCACCGTTGAGATGAAGCGCACGCGCTTGCCGTGACCGGTGATGGCGTGGATGCCCAGTGCCGTGGCCAGATGGGTCTTGCCGGTGCCGGGACCACCGATGAGCACCACGTTGTGCGCCGCGTCGGTAAATTCGAGCGTGGCCAGGGCTTCGACTAGCAGTCGATCCACCCGCGCGCTGTCGAAATCAAAGCCCGCCAGATCGCGGTGTGCGGGAAACCGAGCCTGCGCCATTTGATGTGCAATCGAGCGCATGCCGCGATCAGTGTGTTCGGCCTCCAGCAGTCGGGCGAGTACCGGGCGCATCGTTTGCACGCTCAGGCTCCCGTCGCCTTCGGACTCAAGCATTTCTGCCCACGTGCTGGCCATGCCATGCAGGCGCAGCGCCTTGAGATCGGAAATGATGTCACGCATGATTGCCACCGGCCACCGCCTCGTTGACTGAATCGATACGCAATTGGTCGTATCGAGCGGTATCGGCTAGCGGTAACTCCGTAAGCACGATCGGCGCATGAACCGCGTGCGTCATGTCGCCAGTCATCGGTGCCGCCGCCAGACGTGAAATGACGTTGATGACGTGCTCGGCACTGACCATCGCGCCGCCTGTCGCCTCCAGCATCAGCTCGACGGCCACCACAACGGCCTCCAGACCTGCCCGGGGAACGACCGCCAGTACCTGCGCCATGATGCGGTCGCCGCCTTGGCGACGCAGCAGCTGCCCACTGAGTCGTTTGAGCGGCGCAGGCATTTCGGCAAACGGTGCGCCGTTACGCAGCGCCCCAGGCTTTCGCTGAATCAACGGGATGTAGTGTTGCCAGTCATAGGCC
>JAYWAQ010000453.1:0-12299 GCA_043782305.1 Burkholderiales bacterium | reverse complement strand
ACCTGCGGGCCATACGTCGAGGCCACAATTTTGACCGGCACTTTGCCTGGACGGAAGCCCGACATCTTGACGGTACGGGCAAGGCGCTTGATGCGAGTTTCGGTTTCCAATTCGATCTGCGCGATCGGAATCGTCATCGTAAAGCGGCGCTCAAGCGTGCTCAGTTGCTCAATTTGCGTGGACATATTTTTATTTCCATCCGAACGCGAACTCTTGCCCGCGTTCGCTCAAAGTTGTCGCCAGACGGCTTATCCTGTTGCGCAGAGCGCAAAAAATGACGGCGCGAGAGGCGCGCCGCCGGACAGTCCGCAATCATTAAATTTGGTGCGAATGGAGGGACTCGAACCCACACACCTTTCGGCGCTGGAACCTAAATCCAGTGCGTCTACCAATTCCGCCACATTCGCTTAGCCCACTATTATAGCTACCGTTTCCCTCACTTCTGTGGCCCCTACGTGACCGTTGACGAGCATTATGAGAATTTCCCGGTCGCGTCTGTGCTGGTGCCGAGATCGATACGGCCTTTCGTAATCGCGATTTATCGCTTCGCCCGCCACGCCGACGATGTTGCCGACGAGGGCGACGCGACCGCTAATGAAAGGCTCGCCTCGCTATCCGCATTGGACGATGACGTTGTCGTTCTATTCGGCGGCGGAGAAGCCAGAGCGTCGACCGTGCGCGGGCTGGCCATCATCCGCGACGCTGGATTCAACGCTATCACCGCACGGCCATTTCGCGATCTGCTCGATGCGTTCCGGCAAGATTTGACCATTCAACGGTATGAGTCACACGAACAATTGCTCGATTACTGTCGTCGGTCGGCCAATCCCGTTGGACGACTCATGCTGGCGCTGGTGTGCGTCAACGACGCACAGGCGCTAGCCGCAAGCGACAACATTTGTACGGCGTTACAGCTTATCAATTTCTGGCAGGACGCAGCCGTCGACGCGTCACGCGGTCGGATTTACGTGCCCAAGGTAGAGTTCGCCAAGCACCAAGTGTCGTGCGATCAGTTCCCCACACACCCCTTGCACAAAGCGTTGATGCGGGCGCAGTGCGATTACGCTCGCACGCTGCTGCTGTCGGGCATGCCATTGCTACCGCACTTGTCGGGACGCTTTCGCCTTGAGATTGCCATCACGATTGGGGGTGGGCTTCGTATCCTCGACAAAATCGCCGCGAACGAGTGGGACGTGACGCAGCGTCCGAAGCTCCGCTGGTACGATAGCTTTCCCGTTCTTTGCCACGCCATCCGAGTGTGGTTTCGGGCTTCCAGACATCGCGCCTCATGACTCCCGACCAATACTGCCAGGAAAAAGCCGCCAAATCCGGCTCCAGCTTTTACTACGCGTTTCGCTTTCTGCCCGAAGAGCGGCGGCGTGCGATCACCGCGTTTTATGCGTTTTGCCGTGAGGTGGATGATGTCGTGGATGCTGCGACTGACCCGGATGTCGCGCGCACCAAGCTTGCCTACTGGCGACATGAAACCGACACCATGTATCAAGGCACCCCGCAACACCCGGTAACGCAAGCGCTGTGGCCCCACATTACGGCAATGCGTTTGCCGCAAGCTGCGTTTCACATAGTGATTGATGGCATGCAGCAGGATCTGGAAAAAAATCGTTATCTCAATTTTGACGAGCTGGCCCGCTACTGCTATCAGGCGGCAGGCGTCGTCGGCGAAGTCAGCGCCCGAATTTTCGGGATGAAAACGCTGGATAACCCATCGACACTTACCTACGCGCGCGCTCTAGGCGAGGCGCTACAACTGACCAACATTATTCGCGACGTTGGCGAGGACGCGCGTCGCGGTCGAATTTATTTGCCGCAAAACGAATTGGCACAATTTGGCGTGACTGGAAGTGCGCTCTTGCAAGGGCGGGCAGAAGGCGATTTCGTTGGCATGATGCAGTTTCAGTATGACCGAGCCATCGCAAGTTTTGATCGTGCGAATGCGGCGCTGCCGCGCGAGGATCGATCTGCTCAACGGCCCGGACTGGCGATGGGCGCGATCTATCGGGCGTTGCTCGAAGAGATTAAGCGCGACGGTTTCCGCGTGATGGAGCACCGCGTCGCGCTGACACCAATCCGCAAACTCTGGCTGGCCTGGAAAACCTCGACGTTCGCATGACGCGCGTTGCGGTCATTGGTGCCGGATGGGCAGGAGCAGCCGCCGCGTTAGTGCTCGCGCGCGCAGGTTTCCACGTCACCGTGTTTGAGGCGAACAGTGTTGCCGGAGGCCGCGCGCGCGTGGTCGAAAAGTCAGGCCGAAGCTTTGACAACGGGCAGCACTTGTTGCTCGGTGCCTACGCGCGGTCGCTGGAAATGATTGATAGTCTTCACGCAACGAATGCCGTTCCCTACTTGCGATTGCCGCTCATGCTGCAATCCGCCCCGAAAGCGCCCGCGGCACTTTCACTTGTCGCTTCGAACCTGCCAGCGCCGCTGCACTTATTGGCCGCAATCGTCACGGCAAAAGGTCTCAGCCTTACTGAAAAATTCGCAGCAGCTGCGTGGGCTGCGCGACACCTGCGTGGAGAGCCGATCAGCGTGACCGCGACGGTGACGCAATTGATCGAAAGACAGCCGATACGCGTGCGTCAACTGTTGTGGGAGCCGCTGTGTATCGCGGCACTGAATACGCCGCCCGAGGTCGCAGCCGCCAGCGTTTTTGTCGAAGTGCTGAAGCGCTCGTTCACCGGCGATGCGCGCGGCAGTGATCTGATCATTCCACGCGTCAATCTCACGGCGTTGCTGCCTGAGCCAGCGCTTGATTCAGTGCGTTCACTGGGTGGCGACGTCCGGCAGAGCACCTACGTCACATCGGTCACGACAACAACAGGTGGCGCGACGGTAATGTTGCGCGATGAAACGACACTGGCATTTGACTTCCTCATCATGGCAACGGGGCCACAGCATTTGCCGCGCATGCTCTCTGAAATTCCGGCCACCTCTACGGTCGTCGAGTCGTTACGAACCCTCACCTACGAGCCAATTACAACGCTGCATTTTGATTTTGCGCACGGCGACCTTGGCCAGAACGATCAAGCTCCGATGCGAATGCTGGATGGATCGCCTGGACAGTGGGTGTTCTGGCATCCACATGCGGACGGCTCGTGGCGGGCGAGCGTAGTGATCAGCGCAGACCATCGCTCTTGCGACGAATCGTCCTTACTCAGCGCAACGCTTTCGCAGCTCCGGCAAAGTTATGCGCTGCCGACGCCGACATGGCAATTCGTGGTGACCGAAAAGCGCGCCACGTATTCGTGCACGCCGAATCAAAGTCGCATCCTGACCGATATTCCGAAGCGCATCGGACGCCTCTTTTTCGCTGGCGATTGGTGTGTGCCCGAACTTCCAGCAACACTTGAAGCCGCCGTAATTTCGGGCGAACGCGCTGCACAGGAAATAATTTCGGAGGTCAACAATGACTGACACGAGAAACGTTTTCACGTACGGATCGCTCATGTTTCCGGTGGTCTGGGATCGTGTCGTTCATGGCCACTACCGGAGCAGCGAAGCTACGATTCACGGATTCCAGCGTCTCCGGATTCGCGATGAACAATATCCGGCCCTAGTCGTCAATTCGAACGCAAGCCCGTTCACCGGACGCGTCTATTTCGACGTTTCAGCAAGCGATATTGCGCGGCTGGATCACTTTGAAACGAGCGACTATGCGCGCGTCGCCATCGCGGTAACATTAGCGGGTCAGGCGCTGGCTGCCGATGCTTACCTCACGCTAAAACCGGAAGCCCTGGAGCCACGGGAATGGAGCCCTGAGATTTTCGAGCGGGATGGCCTGCAGTCTTTTCTCGCCACCTACGCGGCTACCAACGCGCCGCCGAAGTAGCGGGTCAATTCGCCGCTATTCGAACGGAACGACCACCGCGACGCGGCGATTTTTGGCGCGTCCTTCAGGCGTGTCGTTCCCTGCGAGCGGGCGATCAAAACCGAAGCCACGGCGCTCCAGATTTTCTTGAGCAAAACCGTGCAGGCTGACCGCTTGCGCGACTGATTCGGCGCGCTTGGTGGACAGTGTCCGGTTGAATTCAGCCGAACCAACATTGTCTGTGTGGCCGAACAGACGGAGCTTTTTGACGTCGAGACTACGCAAGTCGTTGGCCAGCTTTGCGATCACCACCTTCGCGTTGTCGCTGAGCACGTCACTACCCGTATCGAACAACAGCGGGCCGGGTAAATTCAGCACATAACCTTCATCGGTCTTCTCGAACCCCAGATCTACCAGCCTGCTGCCGAGCGATGATTGCACTGCGGGCGGCGGCGTGGGTGCGGGCGGTGGCGCACTGGCGCAGCCGCCAACAAGCACGGCGACGAGGGAGACCACGATAATGCAGAGGGTTTGACGAACAAACGAAAGCTTGTGTATTTTCATGATTTTCCGCTGGGTGCTTTGCGCCCCTGAATGGGCATTGCGATAACGTTGGAAACCTCGGATTTGAGCACAGACGCGCGCAGCGCCGTCGGCACCGCTGCGGCGACACGAATCGATTCGTCCTGAGGCAGTGCCTTTGCGTTGTACATCGCCCAGTCGGCAGCCTGCACGAGATTGGTGACGTCGTCGCCGTGATCCGGGAACACCGCCACACCTATGCTCGCGCGCACTGGGTGCACCCATTCGTCCTCCGGCAGCGCGATGCCAAGCCAGACGGTCAGCCGCTCGCCCAACTTGACTGCGTCAGTAACGCTGGCGAGATTTGGCGTCAACACCACAAATTCATCATCAGCCAGACGCGCCAGAAAGTCCGAGCTGCGCAAAGCGCGACGCACACGCGCTGCGGTCGCCTGCAAAGCGGCATCACCCTGCGCACGGCCATGGGTGTCGTTGATCGCTTTCAGATCGTCCAGATCAATGAACAGTATGGCCAGGGGCGTCCCCGAGCTGTTGGCTTTTGCCAGCAGCGTCGTCAAAGTGGATTCAAACATTGCACGATTTGGCAATCCCGTCAACGCGTCAGAAAACGCGATGGATTCCAGATGCGCGTTAGACGCCTTGAGCTCGTATTGTTTGCGCTTCAGTTCGCGATTTTGCTCGGCGACTTGAACAATCAGCGCCTCAAAACTCGACGTCAGGCGATTGACCTCGCGGCCGCCACCACGCGGTGCGCGCGCGAGCAAATTTCGCGACGCACTGACCTCTTCGGCCCACTCCGAAAGCTCTTCGACTGGTCTTAATAATGCTTGGCTCAGCGCCTTTGCCACCAACCAGCCGGACAACGCGGTAATCACCAGAATGATGCCCAGAATCATGAACGCTCGTGACACGCCATCGCGCAGTGTCCGTTGGTTCGGATTGACTACCAACGTGCCGAGCGACGCCTTGCCGTCGCGGCTCTGGTCATCGCGCAACACGTACTGCACAGGCTTCGCTTCGGCGAGCCCGTTGCCCCACGTTTTCAATGTGGCGATTTGCGGCGGAAAGGTGGCCTCACCTGGCGCAACGATCTCTGCGCGCAGATGCCCCGCGCGGTCATACACTGCGGCTGAGTCATGCCCAGCACCGGTGTCAAACACGCGAAGCGCTTCGGCAATGACCTCAAAGCCGCCAAAGCGCATCGCGGCCGACATCGTGCTCGACGCAACGTTGGCCTGCGTGAGCGCGGACGCACGACTCTCGTCAATTTGCCCTTTTAAAAACAGCGAAGCGAGCGCGACGCCAGCCAGCAGGAGCATGGCAACCAGCGTAAGCACCGTGGCCAGCGTTGCGCGTCGCGCCAGCGAATAATTCGAGAAAAATCGACGCATGCCAGCGCTCATCGCGGCTCTCCAGCAAGCGCCTTCGGTCGAGGCTTGTGGCTCAAACGCAGGGCCACCGCTGCGATACTCAGACGAGAGCGCTGCAGGGCTTCCAGACTGACTTCAAAACGCCACTCGCCTGCCAACCGGTATGCACCGATGATGCCGCCATCAGCGGTGAAATCTGCGTAGTTGCTGAGCGTCAGAATGGGTCGGTCGTGCAGCGCCGACAGCCATTCGCGTGGTGCCGGTCGCACATCGGCATGAAGCCACACGATGTTGCAACCGGGCACCTGCGCGGGCGCAGTAATTTGTCGCCACACGACCGGAAGTCGCCGCACATCGCGTGGGGTGTCGCCCACAATCGCAGCGGTTGCTGACGCCACGGGCGCTGTCAACGAGCCGCCATGCGCAAAACAAACCGTGAGCCCTTTGCTTGCAACATCACCTGGCCACGACGTGTAGCGAGCGATATTGACGATCAAATCAGACAGATCACCCGCATCAGCGATGCTGTCAGTTGAAGCCCCGGAGGGCAATGAAAAAACACCCGCCAAAAAACCAAAAACCGCCGCAATGTTGCGCCGGTTTTGACGGGTCTTGGCTAACAGTGTGTACGCGGGCTTTGCCTCAGCCGCGAGCAGCGAGGCTTGCAAATCACGTTCAGCGAGTGACTGAACGTGATCCCGGTTACAGCGACTCGGGCGCAGCTTTTGGAGAAACTGCCGCAGGCGTCGTTGCATCAACCTTGCCTTCACCACCGTCAGTAGACACCGGCGTAGCGGTTCCTGCCGACGAATCGTCACCTTTGCCTGTCGGCGTGTTGTATGACTTGATTGCGCGCACTGTGCGGCCAGCCATGATGTCGGAAATTTGATCGGCATCAATGGTTTCGTATTCCATCAACGCAGCGGTCATCGCTTCAACTTGCGGCGCATAGTCCTGCAGAATTTTCGTCGATACGGCGTACTGCTCGTCGATGATGCGACGAATTTCCAGATCCACCTTTTGCAGCGTTTCGTTCGACACGTTTTGTGTCTGCGTCACACTGCGGCCAAGGAACACTTCGCCTTCGTTTTCAGCGTAAACCATCGGGCCAAGCAAGTCGCTCATGCCGTATCGCGTGACCATGTCGCGCGCAATTTTCGTTGCACGTTCGAAGTCGTTGGATGCGCCAGTGGAAATGTTCTTCACGAACAAATCCTCAGCGATCCGTCCACCAAACAGAACCGAAATTTCGGTCAGCATCTGATCTTTGTACATCGAGATGCGATCACGCGCCGGCAGCTGCCAGGTCACGCCCAAAGCGCGACCACGCGGGATGATCGTGACCTTGTGCACCGGATCCGCTTTTGGCATGATAGTTGCGATGATTGCGTGACCGGACTCGTGATACGCCGTGGCACGCTTTTCTTCATCGGAGAGCACCATGGATTTACGCTCAGCACCCATGTAAATCTTGTCTTTGGCGCGCTCAAAATCGTCCATGTCGACCAGGCGCTTGTTGCCGCGTGCAGCAAACAATGCGGCCTCGTTCACGAGATTCGCAATGTCGGCACCGGACAAGCCAGGGCAACCGCGAGCAATCACATGCGCGTTCACGTCGGCCGCAATCGGCACCTTGCGCATATGCACTTGCAGAATCTGCTCGCGACCACGAATGTCCGGCAACGGCACGACCACCTGGCGATCAAAGCGACCCGGACGGAGCAGCGCAGGATCAAGCACGTCGGGGCGGTTGGTCGCGGCGACCACGATCACGCCTTGTGAGCCTTCGAAACCGTCCATCTCGACCAACATCTGGTTCAACGTTTGTTCACGCTCATCGTTACCACCGCCGAGGCCAGCGCCACGCTGACGACCGACCGCGTCAATCTCGTCAATAAAGATGATGCAAGGCGCGCTTTTCTTAGCCTGATCAAACATGTCGCGCACACGGGCCGCGCCCACGCCGACGAACATCTCAACAAAATCCGAACCGGAAATCGCGAAGAACGGCACTTTAGCTTCGCCAGCAATCGCCTTCGCGAGCAGGGTCTTGCCGGTACCCGGCGAACCCACGAGCAGCACGCCGCGCGGAATCTTGCCGCCCAGTTTCTGAAATTTGCTTGGGTCTTTCAGGAAGTCCACGATTTCGGTGACTTCTTCTTTTGCCTCGTCGCAACCAGCAACGTCAGCGAAGGTCACAGTGTTGTTGGTCTCGTCAACCATCTTGGCGCGGCTCTTGCCGAAGCTGAATGCGCCGCCTTTGCCGCCGCCCTGCATCTGGCGCATCATGAACACCCAGGCACCAATCAACAACAGGATCGGGCCGAAGGAGAACAGGACGGAACTCAAAAACGATTGCTGCTCTTCCGGTTTGCCGGAGAACTTGACGTTGTTTTTGAGCAGGTCGTTGATCAGGTCTTTGTCATAGCCGCCGGGGATGTAGGTGGCTTTTTTGCCATCAGCGGTCCGGTATTCGACGTTGCGGCCTTCGATGCTGACCTCGCTGACTTTTCCGCCGCGAACCTCTTCGATAAATGACGAATACGCCACAGCATCACTCTTGCGGCTCGACTTGTCGAACTGCTGCACGACAGTGAGCACCACCAGGCCGATCACGACCCAGATCCCGATATTTTTGAGCATGTTATTCAAGCAAACGACTCCTGTAACCGCATATTTCCGTGACAGACGGAGCATTGCAGCCACACTTCCATACGATTTTAAGGGCGAATGCAGTTTTTCAAGGTGCAAAGCGCAATCATTGGGCAAACCTTTGACTTGTGTCGCCAAACAAAGACAAGCGTTGGAGCTTCAATCGGCTGGCAAAGGCCTTTGCGTACGCCAGATGGAATTGATTGGGCGGACGAAATTTTGTCGTATAAGGCGCTATCAGCTTTTTCCTGTAATGACTATCTAATAAGGGCTACCCTCCATTATCGGCTAAAGTCAACTTTCATCGTTTTATGGCCGTCGCCCAATAAGAATGGTGCTTTCATCAAAAAGCCAATAAAGACGAATCGACGACAGGACATCTGAAATAGCGCGCATGAAAACCCGCCGCGCAGCGCGATAATGCGCACTCGAATTTTGAGGAGTGCTCCATGCCCAAATTAAACGTCAACGGCAAGATGCTGAATTACGCTGCCGACGACGGCACACCGCTGTTGTGGGTGCTGCGCGAACAACTGGGCCTCACTGGCACCAAGTACGGCTGCGGCATCGCGCAGTGCGGTGCCTGCACCGTGCATATCGACGGCGTCGCAGTGCGTTCATGCGTGATGCCTGCGTCTGTCATGACCGAAAAGCAGATGATCACCACCATCGAGGGCGTGTCGGCCGATGGCTCGCACCCGGTGCAGCGTGCGTGGCAAGCGCTCGATGTGCCGCAATGCGGCTTCTGCCAGTCCGGCATGATCATGGCAGCAACTGCGCTGATCAAGGACAAACCGAATCCGACCGACAAGGACATCGACGACGCGATGACCAATATCTGCCGCTGCGGCACCTACAACCGCGTGCGCACCGCGATCCACACGGCGGCGAAAGAAATGGCGGCTGCGAAGTCCGGCGCGGCACCGAAAAAAGTGGCTGAGTTGGGCAAGTCGGTCATGAACATTGAGCACGTTGCTGGAGATCAAGCATGAGCACCGCAACCACCGCCTCACGCCGCACTTTCCTGAAAGGCAGCGCTGCGACAACCGCTGGTCTGGTGATCGGGTTTCATGTGCCCTTCCTGAACAAGCAGGCCGTTGCGCAAGGTTTGACCACCTCCATCGCACCGGAAGTCAACGCATGGGTTGTTGTGAAGCCTGACGACAGGATCGTCATTCGCGTCGCCCGGTCAGAGATGGGTCAAGGCACCCTCACCGGTCTCGCGCAAATGGTCGCCGAAGAGCTCGAATGCGACTGGGCGAAAGTCAGCACCGAATACCCAACGCCGGGCCAGAACCTCGCGCGTCAACGCGTCTGGGGCAACTTCGGTACGGGTGGTAGCCAGGGGATTCGCGGCTCGCAGGACTATGTGAGGAAAGGTGGAGCCGCCGCACGCATGGTATTGATTCAGGCTGCCGCAGACGAATGGAAAGTGCCCGCCGCTGAATGCACCGTCGCCAAAGGCGTGATCACCCACGGCCCGTCGAAACGGACGACGACGTACGGCAAGGTCACCAACGCCGCAGCGAAACTCGCACCGCCCAAGGATGTTCCGCTCAAGGATCCGAAAGACTGGAAGGTCATCGGCAAGCGTCTGGCCCGCCTGGACACGGTCGACAAGACAACGGGCAAACAAATTTACGGCATGGATTTGAAACTGCCCGGCATGTTGAACGCAGCGGTCAAGGACAGCCCCGTTTTCGGCGGCAAAGTGACGAGCGTTGACGACACAGCGGTGCTCAAGCGACCCGGTGTCGTGAAAGTCTTGCGCGTCGGGGATACTGCAGTCGCGGTGGTTGCCGACACGTGGTGGCGCGCGAAGACGGCGCTAGATGCACTGAAGATCGAATGGGACGAAGGCCCCAACGCAAAGGTATCCAGCGCGAGCTTTGGCGAGATATTGAAGGCGGGCCTCGACGCGAAAGACGCCGTCGTCGGCAACAGCGTTGGCGACGCGCCCGCCGCGATTGCCAGCGCCGCGCGAAAGATTGAGGCGGTGTATTCGTATCCGCATCAAAACCATGCCTGCATGGAAGTCATGAACGCGACGGTGAAGTGGACGCCGGAAAAATGCGAGGTGTGGGTGCCGACGCAAAACGGCGAGGCCGCGCATGCCGCCGCCACGGATGCGTCCGGGTTGCCCGCAGCGCAATGCGAGGTCTACAAGATTCACCTCGGCGGTGGCTTCGGACGGCGCGGCGCGACCGATTACGTGCGTCAAGCCGTTAACATCGCCAAGCAAATGCCGGGCACGCCGATCAAGGTGATCTGGTCGCGCGAAGAAGACATGGCGCAGGGCCGCTTCCATCCGGTCACGCAATGCAAACTCGTTGCCGGACTCGATGACAAGGGAGAAATCACAGGCCTGCACATGCGTATTTCCGGGCAGTCGATTCTGGCTGGCGTTGCGCCACAGAACATTCGCGACGGTAAGGATCCGGTGGTGTTTCAGGGCTTGAATCCTCCAGGGCCGGAAGCCTCCATTGGCTACACTTTCCCAACGCTCTTGGTTGATCACGCGATGCGCAACCCAAGCACACCGGTTGGTTTCTGGCGCGGCGTGAACCTGAATCAGAACACGATTTATCTCGAAAGCTTCATCGACGAAATCGCGGCTGCGACAAAGCAGGAGCCACTCGCGCTGCGTCGCAAGCTCATGAAGAATCACCCGAAGCATCTCGCGGTGTTGAATGCTGTCGCCGAAAAAATCGGATACGACAAACCGGCCCCAGCCGGCGTGTTCCGTGGCCTCGCGCAGACGATGGGCTTTGGCTCCTATGTGGCCGCTTGCGCAGAAGTATCGGTCAGCAAGGACGGAGCGCTGAAAATTCATCGCATCGTTGCGGCGACCGATTGCGGCAACGCCGTGAACCCGCAGCAGATCGAAGCGCAGGTGGAAGGCTCGTTCGTCTACGGCCTGTCCGCCGCGCTGTATCAGGAATGCACGGTCAAGGATGGACGCATCGAGCAGACCAACTTCGCCGATTACCCGACGCTCAAGCTTGCTGACATGCCGAAAGTGGAGACGGTCATCGTCGCATCGGGTGGTTTCTGGGGTGGTGTGGGCGAGCCAACGATTGCCGTTGCCGCACCCGCCGTGTTGAACGCAATCTTCGCGGCGACCGGCAAACGCATTCGTGATTTGCCGCTTTCGAAGCACAGCCTGAAAGCATAGCGACGCGTGATGGGCAAGCAGGCGTTGGTGTTTGCGACGCTGTTGTTTGGCGTCGCTGGCACGTCTGCGATGAGTGCTCCACTTGCCGCCATAGAGGTCGTTGATGGCGGCATTCCTGCAGCGTTGACGAACGCGCCCGGCGACGCCGTGAGAGGTCGCGCCATCGTTGGCAACCGGCAGATTGGCATGTGCCTGCTCTGCCATCAGGCACCGATTGTTGAGGATCGATTTCAGGGTGATATTTCAACCAATCTCGCAGGCGTGGGCGCGCGTTGGACAGTCCCGCAGCTGCGCCTGCGTATCGTGAACTCGCGGCAGATCAATCCGGTGTCGGTCATGCCTGCGTACTATCGAACTGATGGACTGGAGCGCGTCGCTGTGTCGTTCCGGGACAAGCCGATTCTCGACGCGCAACAGATCGAAGACGTCGTGGCATGGCTGGCGTCGCTCAAATGAAGCGCCGAATCTTCCTCGCGAGTAGTGCTGCGTTGGTGGCTAGCGTGATCGTGCGTCCGGTTGCTGCGCTCACGCAAAGTGACGTGCTGACGCCGCTCGTGAAAGCGTACGCAGCGGGCAGCATTGTCCGGGAGGGGCGCGTGAAATTCGACATTGCCCCGCTCGTTGACAACGGCAACAGTGTGCCGATTGAAATCACGGTTGAAAGCCCAATGACGCAGGCCCAACACGTAGTCGGCATTGCGATCTTCAACGAAAAAAACCCCCAAAATCA
>JAYWAQ010000452.1:0-4455 GCA_043782305.1 Burkholderiales bacterium | reverse complement strand
CCCACAGCGTCGGCTGCCTGCTCGTGCGTGAAGCTGAACTCAGCGATCAAGCGTTGCAGGCCATGCGCTTCTTCAATCGCATTTAAGTCCTGCCGTTGTAGGTTTTCGATCAGCGCGAGGGTGAGCGCGGTGCGGTCGTCAACGTCTTTGACGATGACCGGCACTTCGGCGAGGCCCGCCAGTTGTGCTGCACGAAAGCGGCGTTCACCGGCGATGATTTCGTGCTTGCCTGATGCGGTTTTTCTAACCACGATGGGCTGCATGATCCCCTGCGCCTTGATCGAGGAGGCGAGCTCCGCGAGCGACGCATCATCGAAGCGCCGACGCGGCTGGAATTTACCGGCTTGCAAATCTTTAACGGCGAGCGAGGTCATGCCGTTTGCAGGCACGTCCGTCTTGGTCGGCTCCGGCATCAGCAAAGCATCAAGTCCGCGGCCGAGGCCTTTTAATTTAGTTGCCATGTTTTTGTGAGTAGTGTGGGGTGACGTAGCCTCGATGCAGCGCAGCGGAATCGAGGGCGGGCGGCGTTAAAGCGGCGTTCCGCGATTTCACTTCGTTGCATCGCGGCTACGTTGCGAGCGCTGGCGCAACGACGGCCTCATGCGCTTTTTCGTGCTTTGCCAGCAACTCCGCCGCCAACTGCATATAAGCCATTGAGCCCTTGCTCGCCTTGTCCAGCAACAACACCGGCAAGCCGTGCGACGGCGCTTCGGCGAGCCGCACGTTGCGCGGAATAATCGTCGCGAATAGTTTGCTGCCGAAATGCTGTTCAAGCTGCGCTGCGACCTGTTGCGACAGCGAGATGCGCGGGTCGTACATGGTGCGCAGGAGGCCCTCGATAACGAGGCTCGGGTTCAGGTGTTGCTGCATTTTGCGCAGCGTTTGCACGAGATCACTCAGGCCTTCCAGCGCGTAATACTCACACTGCATCGGAATCAGCACGCTGTCGGCGGCGCACAGCGCGTTGAGCGTAAGCAGATTCAACGTCGGCGGGCAGTCGATCAGGATGTAATCGTACTGGTCGGCGACGGCGGCAATCGCGGCTTTGAGCGTGTGAATCGCGTCCTTCAATTTGGTCTCGCGATCCGGCATCGACACCATCTCGATCTCCGCGCCCGCGAGTTCGCGATTAGCGGGAATTAGATCGAAATCGCCCTTCGCTTTCACCCGCGCATCGAGCATCGACGCCTCGCCGAGCAGCACGGTGTACACGCTGGTTTCTAGCGCGTTTTTGTTGATGCCCGCACCCATCGTCGCGTTGCCCTGCGGGTCGACATCGATCAGCAACACGCGACGGTTGTGTGCCGCGAGCGAGGCCGCGAGGTTGACGGCAGTGGTCGTCTTGCCGACGCCGCCTTTTTGGTTGGCGATGGCGATGGTTCTGATCATTGTTGTTCTCTACTCGGTTCTTGTGGGAGCCATTTCAGTGCGATCGCATCGCGATTTCGGCGTAACGCATCACGCCCATCGCGGTGGAACCGCTCCCACACATCATGCTCATTTTTGCAACGCGAATTTCACGCTGAAACTGATCAACGCCGCACCCGCCGCCCGCTTGAGCCACATGCTCGCCGATGGAAAGCGCGCAAATACCCGCCTGGCAATCTGCGCCGCGACGATGAGCCACATGCAATACAAAAACACGATGCTGAGCACCAGCGCCATCATGCGTGCGTACGTCGCAAACCCGTCAAACGTGCGCGAATCGATGAACAGCGGAAAGAATGCGACGTAAAAGCCGATCACCTTCGGATTGGCCAGCGACACCAGCGCTGCTTCACGAAACCATTGCCACGCGCCGCGTCCCTGCTCCGTCGACACGATTCCTTCGCCCATGGTCTGCTTCGAATCCCGAATCAGCGTGTAGCCGATCCATGCCAAGTACGCTGCTCCCGCGTAGCGCAGCATGTCGAACGCGCGCGGATAAGCAGCCGCGAGCGCGGCGACGCCGGACAGCGCGAGCACCATCCACACCGCGTCACCCGCCATCAGTCCCAACGTGCTCCAAAATCCCGCGCGCGGGCCACCATTCTTTTCTGCCATCGATGCAAAAATCTTGATCGTTCCGGGGCCGGGAATGGCGAGAAAGATCAAGGTCGCGATGACTAGCGCCCAGAGATCGTTGATGCCGGTCATGGACTCACCAAATACTGGGGTCGACCGTGCTCCGCATGATGCTTGAGCGTTTCCGTAAGGATGGCACTGAATCGACTACTAAATTTTGACGGGCGACGCGTTATTGCACAACATGTCGATTCGATCCAAATTGAGTCGTAACTTACTTTCGGAAACATATCCAACTCTAAATCGCCATTTCGGTAAATCCCCTGAACCTGAAACGTATGTCCCACTGCCCGCGAAAATGCTGCCACTGACTCTTCGGGCATTCCGGCGATGGAAAGAGGAACCTGAAGCACACGCACCCAATCCCCGAGCCTCACCTCGCGTCGATTAGCGTCATACGGCGGCGCTGATATCAAGCCCTCTCCAACCAAAGCAAGCAGCGTTCAGCCTCAAGATGCGGCACAGTAAGCGCCCGCTTACGATCTACCACCCAGCCGCTTCCAGCGAGTTCGGCAACTTCGTCGGCCGGGAATTTTCCCTTCATCGCAAGTACCAGCGCATCGTCATCCGGTGAGACGCAGCCCTGTGCGGAGACCACAAAGTCACGCAACGATGCGTATGCACGGCTGATCACCACATCGTAAGTGACCGGGTGATCCTGCACGCGGGAGTGAACGGCGGACAGATTTCCGATGCCCAAAGCCTCGGCTGCTTTGTTCACGTAGTCCGTCTTTTTGCGGACGGAATCAATACTTACGACCTCAAGATCGGGGCGGAGCACGGCTATTGGCAGCGCCGGAAAGCCGCCACCCGAGCCGACATCGAGCAGCGTCGTCGCCTCTTTCGGAATGAAATGCAGGATCGAAACGGAGTCGAGAATGTGCTGAATGAGCATCGCTTGCGGCTCGCGAATGGCGGTGAGATTGATCACGGCGTTCCATTCAGACAAAAATGCGAGCGATTCGACGAGCTGATTTTTCTGCTTGTCGTTCGCCTTGATGTGCATTTCGGTGAGCGCCGCGTCGAGCGTGGCGCGCAATTCAGCGCGCAGTTCAGGGGTAAATTCGATCTGGTCGCGCTTGAGCGGACGGTCGATCACGGGCCGAAGCCCTGCGGATGTGGTCATGCCTTGGCCTTGTGGGTTGATGCCTGGCCGGACGCGCGGGCGCGTTCCGGTCTTATTGTGGTCGTCGT
The DNA here is from genome assembly GCA_043782305.1 of Burkholderiales bacterium. Lineage (GTDB taxonomy): Bacteria > Pseudomonadota > Gammaproteobacteria > Burkholderiales > Casimicrobiaceae > Casimicrobium. Next base: position 1,197 of record JAYWAQ010000452.1, on the reverse strand, counting down.
TCATGCAGCGACTTCAACGCTGCCGATTAAACGACCTTTTTTGAGATGTACCAGCAGCAGAGATAGCGCTGCGGGTGTAATGCCCGAGATACGGCCAGCCTGTCCGAGCGTTTCCGGACGTTGAGCGGCGAGCTTGATTTGCACTTCTTTTGACAGGCCACGAACGGCTGCGTAGTCGAGATCATTCGGAAGGCGCAAATTTTCGTTGGAGAGTTGGCGATCGATTTCGTCTTGCTGGCGGTCGATGTATCCGGCGTATTTGGCGGTGATTTCGACTTGTTCGGCGACCGATTCATCGAGCGTTGCTGTCTCACCCTCCGACCTGTCGGACGGCGCGAGAGCGGGAACGAGATCACTCTTCGCCCTCAGGTTTAGCTCCGACCGCAATGCAGCGACAGCCGCGAACGTCACCCCCGGCCGCCGCAACAAATCAAACAAACTGTATTCGCGCTCAATCGTAGTCCCGAGCAACTCGGTCGCACGCTCATTCGATAGCAAAGCCGGATTCACCCAGGTCGACTTCAGGCGTTCTGTTTCACGTGAAACAGCGTCGCGCTTGCGGTTGAACGCATCCCAGCGGGCATCATCAACCAACCCCAACGCACGCCCCTGCTCCGTCAAGCGCATATCGGCGTTGTCTTCGCGAAGCTGCAAACGATACTCCGCACGACTCGTGAACATGCGATACGGCTCGGTCACGCCTTGCGTCGTCAAATCGTCGACCAGCACCCCAAGGTAGGCCTCGTCGCGGCGTGGGCACCAGCCGTCTTTACCTTTGGATTTGAGCGCCGCGTTCACGCCCGCGAGCAAGCCTTGCGCCGCCGCCTCTTCGTAGCCGGTCGTGCCGTTGATCTGTCCAGCCATGAACAGACCTTCGAGATACTTGGTTTCGAGCGTCTGTTTGAGCTGACGCGGATCGAAGTAGTCATACTCAATCGCATAACCAGGCCGCAAAATATGCGCGGTTTCCAGCCCATTCATACTGCGAATCATCGCGAGCTGAATGTCGAATGGCAGGCTCGTCGAAATACCTGCCGGATAGATTTCCTGCGTAGTCAGGCCTTCCGGTTCGAGGAAGATTTGATGGCTCGTCTTGTCGGCAAAGCGATGAATCTTGTCTTCGATGCTCGGGCAATAACGCGGGCCAACGCCCACGATGACGCCCGTAAACATGGGGCTACGATCCAGCCCGGAACG